>JAEEKN010000154.1 GCA_016282435.1 Lachnospiraceae bacterium
AAGTTACCGCAAGACAGGTCCCGACACTTACATTTTTGAGGGCAAGACCCTGCTCTCCGATTTCTTCCGCATCGTTGACCTGGATGAGGATGATTACGCCCAGTATGTGGGTGAGGCCGATACCCTGGCCGGATTCCTTCTTGAGCTCAAGGGTGATTTCCCCAAGAAAGATGAGGAACTTGTCTGCAAGGACCTTGTCCTCAAGGTTATGGAAAAGAAGGAACGCCGCCTGTCCGGTATCCGTGTGACGGTACGCCATCAGGGTCATTCAGCTTCTCAGGAATAACTTTTTCACATTTTTTTAATTTTTTGTCCATTCTCGCGCGTGTGTGGTTCTTATTTAGTATCTTTGCGGGAAATGCATTTTGCATTCAGCAGGAAATACTAACAAAACCAATAACTGATTATGGACAAATTTAAAAGAACATTGGCCTTGTGCGGCATCATTGCAGCATTTTGCCTTAGCTCATGTATCTCCACGTCCAATGATATCGACCTTAACAAGGATATCAGCCTGGACGTTCAGATTGGCCGAGGAGGATTATCTATTCCCGTTGGCAGCCTGAGTAAGATTTATCTGGATTCACTGGTCAAGATTGACAGTGATGATGCTCTTCTGGATACTTTGGAGGGCGGTTTGTTTGGTTTTTCTATGGATGATGCCATAGAGAAGGTTGAGATTGAGATTAATTCTGTCAAGATAGGAATACCTGCTCCTGACATTGACAAGATTACAACCTCTTTTGATACTCCTACCAAGGATGACCTGTCACTGGATATACCTAAGGATTCCAGTATGACTACCCTTAAGGTGGCTTCAATCAATCTCGATGAGATAAATAGCAAACTGCCGTCATTTGAAATCCCGGTTCATGCCGAGTCTCCTGTTTCCATACCCGTTTCCGGTTATGTCCTTCCTAAAGAGACCGGAGTGATTCCGGTTCCGCAGCAGACTCAGGAGATATCGTTCAAGTATGATCTCCCGTCAGATGTCAGCAAACTTGATACCGTTTATTTTGGTCAGAAGGGAACGACTGCCGGACAGAAAATAACACTCAATGTAGATCTTGGTGGTATTTACAATGTTCTTAATAATCCCGATATCAGTATCAACACCCTTTCAATCCAGTTCCCTGACAACTTCAGGATTGCTAAGGATGCTGCTTTGGCTAACTACTTCTCAAAAGGAACCATTGATGCTGTGGGCAGTACATTCAGCATAACAGCTGCTGATATCAAGGTTATGAACGGGTCAAACAAGGTCCTTCCCGTCTCATTCTATATCAAATCAGCCGGTTTCGGTTCTTACGGAACCAGCATTGACTATTCGGGTGACATCAAGTACTCTCTCACTCTCGCTGTGGGCGGTACTACAAAGGGGACCGGAAAGCTCTATGTTGATGTCAATCTTAAGTCGGACCTTAGCATGGCCGATTTCTCCGTGAACACAAATGAGAAGGTCGTTACCCTTGAGCCCAACTCAATATCTTCATCATGCCAGATAGACGGACTTGACGGAATGGAGAGCATTCAATACATAGAGTTTGATAAAGACCTGAGTCATTTTGACCTGTCGCTCTCTGATTTCAGCATCGAGCCGTTCCAGTTTGGTAACGACAGTAAGATCACCTTGGTCTTCTCAGATGACTTTGTGTTTGACAAGACCGTATCATTGGGCGGTAAAGGCGCTTGGGTAGATGGTGGCGTACACAAGAATGAGCTTGAGATCTATCCGGCTCAGGCCAAGGGAAATACAATATCCCTCTATCTTAAGAAACTGGATCTTTATCAGGATGTTGATAAACTCAACTCTTCAATAACCCTGAACAATGATGTCTCTTACAGCGCATCAATCAAGATTGCAGCCCGTGAGAATCTGCGTGCTACGGATCTTGAGGCTCTTGAGGATAAGGATATAAAGTTCAATTTCTCAGGTAAACTGGTCATCACTGATGCAAGCTTTGTCAATTCAGAGATCACCACTGATCTGGACCAGGTAACAGCGATATCTGTTGATGAAGAGGTTGACGAGTCTCTGATGGCTCTGAGCAATATTGAGTTCCAGAATCCTGCCGGTATTGCCATGAATCTCAAGTTCAAGGGCGTTCCTACCGGAATTGAGGCTATGACTCTCTCCAACTTCACTATAAGGTTCCCGGAGTTCCTGCAGATAAGCTATAGCGGAGATCCCAACATCAAGATAAGCAATGACGGACATTCGCTTATCATCAACAAGATACTTACTCAGGCAGAACTCTCAAATGAGAGCACCGGTTATACTATGGACGGCCTTAAGATTGAGGGTATGGAGTTTGCCAAACCGCTGCGTCTTACCGACGGCAGGCTGGTACTTGATGATTCTGTAAAGATAACAGGTAAGGCTACCGTGGGCAGCAGTCATCTGGGTCTGGCAGGTTTGGATGACATTGAGGTTACTCCTACCGTTACATTTGACTCAATCTATGTAAAGAGCGTTACCGGAAAGGTTAATCCTACTATTGATCCTATCGTTGAGAGCGTAAGCCTTGATCTGGGTGATGATGCAGACTTCCTTAAGGATGCAACACTCAAACTCAAGGATCCCAGGATTGCCATCAATCTTACCAGCTCTGTTGCAGTACCAATCATGCTTGACCTGAGCCTCTCATCAAAGGATTCTGACGGCTCTTATATTGCAGAGAATATCACTCCTGACAGCGGTAGCATATATCTGCACCCATGTGCTCCTGATTCAGAGGGTCGTACAACGACCCTTATCATAGGTCAGGCCGTTAAGACTCAGGACAAGGGAGATACAATCTTTGTAGGGATGAGTAACTTCTCTAACCTCATAGAAAGGATTCCGGATTCAATTAAGTTTGAACTCAATGCATATGCCGATACCACCGTATGGCATACTGTACAGCTTAAGACCATGTCTGTTGAGGGTGACTACAAGGTTACCATACCTCTGTCATTTGACAGCCTGTTCGTATCGTATTCAGATACCATCAAGGACCTTGGCGAGGACCTTAAGGACTTTGCCGATAAGGTAATTGAGAACCTCACGATGGAGTTACGTGCCGACAGCATCATCAGCACCATCCCGCTTGGAGTAAAGCTCAAGGCAACCGCTCTTGACAAACAGGGTGTTCCTGTTCCTGAGATAACGGTTGACTCATGCGTGATAGCTGCAGGTGACGATGAGGGCCGACTGCTTGATCCTATGGTTCTCAAACTCTTTGTTGAGAAGGGTGGACTTGAAAAACTGGATGCCTTCCAATTCACCGCCGAGTGCCAGTCTGATGACAACAACAGCAACGGCGCAATCAAGAAGGGCCAGTACCTGCATGTGAAGGGTGTCAAGCTTAAGTTCCCGCAGGGAATCGTACTTGACCTCAGTGAGAAGAAAAAAGAAGACAAGTAACCCTTAAACAGAAAACGTTATGAAAAAGCATATTATCAGAAAGTCATTGATAGCAGCCTCAATGCTGCTTGTGACCGCTATGTCATACGGCCAGAGCTCAAGTTCAGGCTATTTTGTTGAGGGTTTCAGCCAGCGTTATCAGTTGAACCCGGCCTTTGCCCCTGAACGCTCATTCTATCTGGAGATTCCCGGCGTGAGCAATATCCAGATGGAGGCACAGAGTAATGTGGGTATCTCAAACTTCGTGTTTGACACAGGTGATGAGAAACTCCACACATTCATGAGTCCCAAGATATCTGCCGACAAGTTCCTCGACAGGATGCCTTCTACCGCTCAGATCACC
>JAEEKN010000155.1 GCA_016282435.1 Lachnospiraceae bacterium
ATCGGAGTTCCAATCGAGGATATCAATTACAACCAGCCTGCATCACTTCCTTATCCTACAGAGAATCCTTTCAAATAAGATACGGATCGGATAACGATTTGAAAAATATAACAAAACAGAGATGCGAAGCATCGTTTTGTTACCGAGGAAACGCTGAAGGCGTTTTCGAGGTGACTTTGACTTATAGGGTTGATCCCGGAGAGACTTATATGTCTTTCCGGGATTTTTTTTGAAAATTTTTTTTATATATTGAGGTTTTTGGAAAAATATAGTAAAATGATACATTGGATAAAAAAGAGATTTAAGAAGAAATATAGAAACTATGACTGAAATTTGGAGCATCAAATGAAAAGAAACTGGAGAAATCTGGTAATAACTCTGTTTGTCACATTCTTTCTTATGATTTTAATGGTAAGGTTTACCTCAAATCTTATTTACAGAAATACTGATTCGTATATTAAAGAAATAGGAAATGATAAAACAGCAGCGGTTACTGCAGATATGGAAAATTATCTCGAAATAGCTAAAAGTGCCATATGGGTTGTATCTGATACGGTGGACCATATGGTTCAAAACAATGCTACAAAAGAAGAGATAATAGAATATATCACCAGAGAATCGACTAACACCGCGTCATATTTTGATGAGACATATACAGGTATTTACGGTGTAATCGATAATACATATATTGATGGAGTAGGCTGGGTACCTCCGGTTGAATATGATCCGACCGCAAGAGACTGGTATAAAACACTCATCAAGAACAAAGGAGCTATTACGATAGTATCACCGTATGTAGACGCACAGACCGGAAAAGTGATAATATCCGTAGGCAGAAGCCTGAGCAATAAAAATGATGCATTGGCACTTGATCTAACCTTAAATGGTGTTCAGGAAATAACGGAAAAAATAAATATAAACGGAAACGGTTACGGATATGTACTTAACTATGACGGTATGGTTATAGCACATAGAGATAATAATGAAATCGGTAAATTCTATGATGAAACAGATGAGCAGAAAAAGTTATTCTCTAAAGTAATGAGTACCGGTAAGGGTAACTTTGAAGCTGAAATAAACGGAAAAGAATGCATTGTATTTGTCGATGAAGTCATGGATCAATGGCATCTGGTCATAGTGACTGAGAAAGATGAGATGTTTGTGTCTCAAAAAAAGCAGAAAATACTCTCTTTGATTGTCAGCATGAGTGTTTTTGTCCTGATATCAACCTTCTATATCATCGGATTCATACATGAGAGAAAAACCAACTCTCGTATGGAGAAGATGAAGGCAAACGAACAGAAAAGAGCGTATGAGGCAAAGGTTCTTCAGCTGGAAAAGTCGGCTGCCGATGAGGCGAATAAGGCTAAAAGTAACTTCCTGGCCGATATGTCACATGAAATACGTACTCCTATAAATGCGGTTCTCGGTATGAACGAGATGATACTCCGTAAAACCGAAGATAAGGAGATACTTGATTATGCAACAAATATAAAGGGAGCAGGAAACACTTTGCTTTCCATTATCAATTCCATACTTGATTTCTCAAAGATAGAAGACGGGAAGATGGAACTGATACCTGTTGAGTTTGATATGAATGACCTGATCCACAGTCTGGTTAACTCTATTAGCGAGCGTGCCCGTGAAAAGAAGCTTGAATTTATAATAGATCAGGACGAGTCGCTTCCTACCAAACTGTTCGGAGATGATGTGAGGATCGCTCAGGTCATCATGAATCTGCTTACAAATGCCGTAAAGTATACGGAAAAAGGAACTGTTACGTTAAGTATTAGAAAAAAAGAAATAAGGGAAGAAAAACTGACGTTCCTTGTATCGGTGAAAGATACCGGTATAGGTATACGAAAAGAGGATATAGATAAGCTGGCCGTATCATTTGAGAGACTGGATGAGAAGAGAAACAGGCATATTGAAGGAACAGGTCTTGGTATATCCATAGTTACCAGACTCTTAAAGATGATGGACAGCAAGCTTCAGGTTGAAAGCGAATACGGCAGAGGTTCGATATTCTTCTTTGAAATGACCTTAAAGATAGCTGATGCTACACCTATCGGAAAATATGAAGACCGTCGTGTATCAGGTACCAGAATCAAAGAAGAAAATGGATTAAAAGTCAGAAATGCCAGAATTCTCGTAACCGATGACAATGACATGAATCTGAAAGTTGCTTCAAATTTCCTGAAGCTCTTTGGGGTAACACCGGATCTTTGTTCATCAGGTGAGGCTACGATCAACGCTATGAGCGAGAAGGAATATGATATTGTTTTCCTTGATCATATGATGCCTAAGATGGATGGTATTGAGACTCTTCAGATATTAAAAGATAAGAACCTGGTAGATCGTGATACTGTAGTCATAGCTCTCACTGCAAATGCCGTGGTCGGTGCAAAAGAACAGTACCTGCAAGCCGGATTTACCGATTATCTGTCGAAGCCAATAGTGCTTAAGGACCTTGAGAAGATGCTCAAGAAGTATCTGCCCATAGGTAAATGGACCGAAGATTATACTAAAGAAGAGGGGGATACAGAGAATACTCAATCCGGAGGAGTTTTAGAAGGACTGGAAAAACTGGGTCTTGACACTAACGAAGGGAAAAAATACTGTGGCGGAGAAGACGAATTCTATCTGGAGATAGTAGGAGACTACGCAAATGAATCAGAAGAAAAAATCAGTAACCTTTCGGAGTTCCTGAAGAACGGTGATATGCCAGGCTACAGAACGCTGGTACATTCTATAAAGAGTGCTTCGAAGACCATAGGCTCCGGTGAACTATATACGGAAGCATATGAACTGGAAAAAGCATCTGCTGATGGTAATAAAGAATTTGTCGAAAAGAACCACGATCCATTTATCGAAAAGTACAGGAAATTATCCAAAGAAATCATGAAGATATTATGAGAAAACCGCCATATCTTGACTTGATATGGCGGATGATTTTTTATGCAATATTGAAGATCCTTTGCTATCGCTCAGGATGACAGGAGTGCTGATGTTTGTATATAGTCGTATTATTTTAATCAGTCAAGTTCCTTCATTACACTCATATATGCGGGACGGATGATCTTGTCAGTGGTGACCAGCTCCTCTATACGGTGGGCGCTCCAGCCGACGATACGGGCAATAGCAAAAATAGCGGTGTAAAGCTCTATCGGAATACCCAGCATCTGATATATGAAGCCGCTGTAGAAGTCGACATTCGGGCTGACGCCTTTGTAAATCTTACGCTTCTGAGCGATGAGGATGGGAGCGATTTCTTCTATATTATTATAGAGCATCAGATCCTTTTCCCTGCCTTTTTCGCGAGCCAGCTGTTCCACAAACTTCTTGAAAGCACGTTCTCTGGGATCGGATACCGAATAAATAGCATGTCCCATACCGTATACCAGACCCTTTTTGTCGAATGCTTCCTTGTCTATTATTTTCTTTAAGTAAGCTGATATGGCATCTTTGTCCGCATAATCTTTTACATGCTTGCGGATATCGTCCATCATTTCCATAACTTTGATGTTTGCACCGCCATGCTTGGGTCCTTTAAGGGATGACATAGCGGCTGCAATGGTAGAATAAGTATCTGAACCGGATGATGTAACGACTCTCGTGGTAAATGTAGAGTTGTTTCCGCCGCCGTGCTCCATATGAAGGATAAGTGCAGTATCCAGAACCTTGGCTTCTGTTTTTGTGAACTTCTTGTCCGGTCTTAAGAGCATTAGAAGGTTCTCTGCAGTAGAAAGCTTCGGATCCGGATGATGGATAAACATACTTTCGTTTTTCTCATAATGAACATATGCGTTATACCCGTAAACAGCCAGCATAGGAAATTCACTGATCAGCTGGATACATTGACGCAGAGAGTTACTGATGGATGTATCAAGTGCCTTGTCATCATACGAAGCAAGCGTCAGTATAGATCTCGTCATGGAATTCATTATATCGTTTGAGGGCGCTTTCATGATAACATCACGGGTAAAATTCGTAGGAAGTATTCTGCAGCCACCGAGAAGCTCCTTAAAACTCTTTTCCTCTTCAGCTGACGGCATCTGTCCCATGAGAAGAAGATAAGCTATCTTTTCAAATCCGAGCTCATCTCCCAAACCGTTTATCAGATTCTCGATATGGTATCCTCTGTACCATAATTCACCGTCTACCTGGACTTTTTCGCCGTCTATCATCTTTGAGGAGATGATCTCGGAGATGTTTGTAAGTCCGGTAAGAACTCCGTTACCGTTAATGTCTCTCAGTCCCCTGTTAACACCATACTTTGAGTATAATTCCTTCGGGATGGAATCGTTTTTGATGCAGGTTTCCTGTTGTTCTTCAGCATAGCTGCGAACCTGTTTTAAAATATTCATGCGGTTCCTCCTTTTTTGGTAAATATGAAATACTGTTTTTGTAAAATGGATTTCAAAAACATTGATATTATATCAGAAAACTTTTTAAAAGTCCACTAATTTTTTGTGAATATATATCATTTTGATAGAAAATTTATTTAAAAGTTTTTGGAGAAACCTTAAAATTGGTTATATTTTTTTATAAAAATCAACAAAATAGTTGAATTTTTCATGATCAGATATGTGTTATTATGTTGACGTTGTGATTTATACTTGTTTACGAATTTTTTCGGTTAAAGCCTTCACATCGAGGGGAAGGTGGCTGCAAAGCAGCCGATGAAGTGTAGATATTTCGTTAATGAGTATTTTTATGAATATATTAACAGTTAAAAGGATACGGGTATGCATAAAAGCAAAAGCAGATATCTGGCTCTGTATG
>JAEEKN010000156.1 GCA_016282435.1 Lachnospiraceae bacterium
CCATAGAGATTTTCAACCATCCTCAGAGCTTCTCGTTTATATGCAGTTTGTTCTTTTTCTCTGTCCAGTGTGAAAAGCTGAGATGAATCAATCAGCTTCTCATACTCTTCCTTTCCATGAATCACTGCCGGCTCCTTATAACGAAAGAAGAGACTTTAACAACTGTCTAGCCCTATTAGGGTCGTCACACTTTATTGAATTGGTTACAGTACTCAAACAATAAAGGGGAATCATATCGCAAATTGCTGTTCCAGTTACCTTATTTCCCTGGAATTCTGCCTGCCCGTAGATAATATTATCCACCTCACAATTCAGGAATTTTTCTGCAAAATTCAGAGCAGTAAAAATTACTATTGGAAGATCCTTGGGACCATAAGTGATATCAGCCAATATATGAACATCAACATCAATTTGATCAACAATTCTAGACATCAGTTCCTCATGTACTGCTTTATCCTCTGAAAAATCGGTATCGATCAAAACAAAACTGGATTTTGCTCCGGTTTTATCGCAAATTGACTTTATTTCCTGCTTAAAGTTTTCGGTATTCTTTTCGTAGAAAGAGTTTGTATCCTTCTTGATCAAAAGAAGGAATTTAATGTCATCTTCTGCAGATAAAGTTTGGGAAAGAAACGAATTGATCGGATATCTATACTTTTCTCCGGATGCCGGAAGGGACTGGTCATTTGATATATATACCGTACTTTCAACATTTTCCTTCATGGGAATACTGCAAATCACTATCTTTTTCACATCAAAACCTCCTAAGCACAACGTACTCTGTAACTGTGAGTACTTTTTCTTTTTGTCCTTTCAAAAACTTCTATTTCATATTCCTTCTCAACATATTTAACGTACATCGGAATCTTATCCATAGTCCTGCAAATTGCTGTATCGAAATGCGCTCTCGAATGCTTTAAAGAATCATCTATGCAAACACCCTTTCCGAAATACTCCTCAACGCCTTTTCTGTATGACTGAGAAAAAAGAAAATATTCTTCATTGCCTGATACAAGATAAAAAGAATGAACGCCTTTATCTGTCGGTTTGCAATAAATCATTGTCCTCATATTTGCCTCCTTAAGCAAAACAAATTATTGTGTTCTACCGTTTATTAGAGACAAAAATAGAGACACTTAACCTTTTTTGATATAAAAATTGAAAATGAGAAGAAAATTCAACATTCATTCAGAATAGGTTGGTATAATTATACAACTTTTTTGATATTTACGCTCGCTCATTGTGCATATTTTACATAACATTTGCATGAATTTAGCAATTATTGAATCAAAACCAATTCACATATCAAAAAAAGCTCAACATACTTTAATTTCACGAAAACACAGCCACACCCGAAGGTGTGGCCGGTTATCTCACTTATGCTCTCCATCAAACAGTTTTATCGCTACAAACGTAGCTAGAAAGGATGCTATAGCGATACATCCTCCGATCATCATTCCTATAAAATACTTATTCATCCTTCTTTTTCCTCTTTTTCTCCCATCTCCCGGGTGCACCAAATATAAGATATAAGAGCAGCAGACATACGCCTGTTAAAATGAGTGCCATCTCCGGGGAATTACACCCATTTATCAAAGTGACATAGAACATGAAACCCGCGATACCGCCGAAGACCTTCTCGAACGGAAATGATTCATCCATCATGGCTGTTCTCCCTTTCTGTGTTTGTAACAACGGAGGGAGCCCTGCGGCTCCCTCTCATTGTCTTCATATCAGTTAGTTTATCCCGCACACTTACGAAAGACTCTGATCCTGAGTCTTTGAAGGAATTACGGGTTCGCGGGTAGCTGCCTTTTTTTCAGCTTCTGCCTTCTTTTCGGGGCGCTTTTCTTTCATGGAAACGCGCTCTCTTTCGGGCTTTCTGTCCTCCTGGGCTTCCTCTCTGGCCTTAAGGCGGTCAGGCATCTTATCGGCAAGGACGATCTCTTTTTCGACAGAATCATACATATAAACATGGTCTGAAAGTCTGTCCTCAGGAGCAACCTGACCGGCATTTACTTCCTGAACCATGTGCTCAAGAGTATCCTTGTCCAGATCGGGAGTATTGGGAAGGATGATAACCTCATGCAGACTGGAAGGAAGGATATAGAAATCTCCTCCGACCTTCTCAGAAATATCTTCCATGGTCTTAGGATCCAGGATACTGTTTGCACCATTCATCTTCTCTGCATTGGTAAGGACATACATCGAAGGGATCTCTTCTTCGGGAGGAAGCATCTCCATTCTGGGATCATTTTCATCCACTCCGTCGGGGAACATCATTTCTACGAGAACTTCCCTCATGGTCTTGAACTCAATATCGGAATTTGCCAGGTTATCCATGGCAATCTTATCAAGCTCAGGGATATCGATACCGTAGCTGTCAAGCAGATGATCGGTGATAGGCGCTGACATATGGCCGGTCTCGTCTCCTCCAAGATCCACATAATAAACGACCGCAAAATCCTCAACGAGCCTGTGGGGCTTATTTGCCAGGTAGTCCTTGTTCATATCAGCATTAAGGAGCTTGCAGGTGATATGATCCCTGACCTCATCAAGATCCGTGAGCTTATTTGCATCAAGATGTTCAGGTGCTTCATGCTCTACCCTGATATCTGCGATCTTCTGAAGTAGAACATCCATATCGGTTCCCTCTTCATACTGTCTGAAGAAATCCTCCAGCTAAATGGTGGGAGTGATATTGGAATCCTCAGTTCTGACGAGAAGTCCGGTGA
>JAEEKN010000157.1 GCA_016282435.1 Lachnospiraceae bacterium
CAATGCCTTTTGCAATTTAAATTTCAATCAAAGAACCGTCCCTCTGATTGATTTATAAGTCCAGATACCACACGAACTGCACTTCATTCCTGCAGGCTTCCTCCTGATAGTATGCATACATATCAATCTTTGAAAGCAGTGCCCCCTGCTTCCTGTAAAAGTTGCATGCCGGAACATTATTGTTCTGGCATTCTATAATCATCTGCCTATATCCGTCAGCCTTTGCATCCTTTATTGCAAGATTAAGCATTTTTTGCCCGATGCCCTGATGCTTATATTCATCGGCAACACGGATATCCCATAAAACACAGGCATCATCACGTCCTGAAAGCATATAAAGATTTTCTGTTTTTGCGGCGATGGTAATTGCTCCTACCGGCTTTTCATCATCAAATGCCATGTAAAATCTCCAATGTGTGATATCAAACTCTTTCTCATATTCTGTTGCACGTTCATAAACGCTTAAGTCTTTGACGTAAGGCGTAACCGGAACTTCCTCCAATATAAAACCGCCCAAGCCATTATCAATTCTTTTTACCTTATATTCACTTCTTACATCGACATTCTGGCTTATCGAATCATACATCTCAAAGCAAGATCTGTCTGTTTTCTTTACAAATATCATTTTCTTAGCCTTCTTTTTTCATTTCTAATTCATCCCAGAATTCTTCTGGTAATTCGAGTTAAACCATTTCTTGCTTCTCCATTTCCTCCCAGAATTCTTACAACAATTCATGTGAAACTATTTCTTACTTCTCTATTTCCTCCCGGAATTCTTCCAATAGTTCATGTGAATATTTTTTCTCTCTGTCCGATTCACGTACTATTTTCCATAAAACAGCTGCTGCCTTGAGTCTTTCCGGAAATACTTTTGTGGCATCATCTTCGCAAAAATCATGAACAAACTTATTCCACTGGAGAGCCGACTTGTCATAAGTTGCATAAGTCTTTTTTCCGTAATAGATATCCAAAAGATCTCCAAGCTTAAAAGATTCGTCTCCGCTCTCCTTTACCGCTTTAGCAGTGGCTACCATATCCACATTAAACTTAAAAGAAGTTTCTCCGGTCTGTTTTATAAAGAACTCTCGAAATCTCGGGTCAAAAGTGAAACCACACTCTATCAGACCTGTATCCGGTGTCAAATCGGTTACAATAGCCTTTTTTCTCTTTATGACAGGCTTTTTTTCAGGAAGTATCTTCTCTCCCGAAAAATAGGATTCGATCACTTTATTTAACTCAATCTTACTTCCATCTGATTTTAAGCCATGATCCTTGCATATCTTTATCAGTTCCTCACGGTACCAATAATACTTACTGAATTCCTCAAAATCCTTAATACTGTCAAAGTCAGGTCTTGTATTCATATTTTATGTCCTTTTTGATTGAATGATGCCCAGCATATACTTTGCATAATCTGTGGCCAGGTCCATATCATATTCCGGTTCCATACCCTGATATTCCTTAAGAGCCTCTTGTAATAATATGTGATATTTATCAGGCAGATTTTTAAGTCCCCATTCTCCCCCTTCTTTCTTGGAAAGGACTTTTTTCTCTTTAATCCACGCTAGGACTCTTGCCAGATTCAAGGTTAGATACATTGTATTATCTGTTATTTCCTCTGCAGCTTCCTCAATATCATTCCACAGTGAATCCATATAGTTCTGTTCTGGAACCTCTCCGAATACTTCATTAACAGGAAGTCCACACAGGCACTTTCCGCGAGCCTTTATTACTGTAAAATGAGCAGCCAGATCCTTGTCTGTTCCGTTCATTTTCCTAATGTAATCATCAGGATTGTCATTGTACCATTTGATATGCATTTGTGAAAAATGCAGTTCAAATCTAGTAGGATATATAAACGGATCACAGACTTCCCTTTTAACTATACTCATTTCAATGCCTTTACCGGGTGTCTGTGCATTCAAAACCATGACCATATCCAAAAAAGCCCGCTTTATATCATCCGTCATGGTTTCTTCAACAACCACCAAAAAGTCCAAGTCACTCTTTTCAAAATTATAGCAATCCATAACTGCCGAGCCATGTAGATATATGCCTACAAGGTTATCCTGTAAGATATTTTTGGAGTTTTCCACAAAGCTCCGAATTATCATTTCAGGGACATTTAAGATGTTTTTTTCCATGCTATTTTTCAGAGCATGTGATTCATCCTCGATATGGGATAAATATGTTACAATCATTCCTTCCTTGGGCAATATATAACATTTCTGCCCCAATTTTCCATTGATACTGAAACCATCTCTATACTTCCAGATATAAAAGCCGTATCCGCCTTCCCTATTCATCTGCTGGATGGATGTTGCCATGTCAACATATTCCTTAGATACTATCCGTTTACCTTTGTATTCTCCACTATTATAGAGAAGTAATCCTATTTTGCTTAAATCATGAACCGAAAGCTTTGTTCTTGATGCACCATAGAAATATCCTTCAGGACATCTTGCATACTCATAATTGACTATATCCAAAGGTTTAAAGATTCTATCCTCGATAAAAGCCCCAAGATCCCTACCTATACCCTTTGTCAAACATACTCCGACAAGATATGTATTTATATTACTATAATTAAATACCTTTTCTTCAGGATTGCTTATGGGGTATGACAATGCAAAATCAATCCAGCTGTCTCCCTCCGCAACAAATGGAATATCAGCTACGGACATAGTCATAAGTCTTCTAAGAGTTATCTTTTTCCAAGTATTATATTGATCTTCAGACATTTTAGAAACCTTATCTTCAGGAAGATATGTCAAAACAGTCTCATCAAGCTTAATCTTTCCTTCGTCATATGCTATTCCGGCAGCTATAGAAGTAATGGTTTTTGTCGCAGAATAAAGTTCATAAATCCCTTTAATATCTCCAAATCTATGAGTCAGAATTCCGTTTTCATAAACTTCAACTCCATAGACATTCAACTTATTATCGATTATATCCTTAACAAAAGCCTCAAAATCCATCATTTTCCAATTATCCCTTTTCCGTTCCAGCTTAATACCACTTTGTAAGCAAGTTTGGCATACCATCCGGTTTCGTAGGTATAGTGTATATAGCTTAGATCATACCCTTCATCTTTAAGAATCTTTGTGACGTCCTTAACCATAGTAAGCCCGATGCCCCGGTCACGATATTCCGGTACCGTTCCTACACATCCGGGGCCGCCGATTTTGATTTTCTTTTCTGCTACAATATGCTCTCCAAAATCCTCAATCATACAGAAACTGGCTATCTTTCCATCCACAAATCCACAGTATACGCTGGATTTTTCGCTAAACAGAGGAACCCAGTGAGGCATAACTTTTTCAACCGCTACCAAGAGTTCCTTAAAGTCTCCTTTATAATACCCAAATGTGATATTCTCCGGGAATGACTTTTCATAACTATGCTCATCAAAGCCGCTTAAACCCAAAAACATCTCCGAAGCAGGTTCATCATCCGCTACTCTTTTAACATAATCTCTCTCAAAATATCCCGGGTGGATATCATTAAAGAGAGCCGCCCACTGAGCCTTTGTGATCAG
>JAEEKN010000158.1 GCA_016282435.1 Lachnospiraceae bacterium
ACAGCTCCAACTTGTACCGCTGTAAAGGTAATCAGCCATCCTATCCCCCCTCATATAGCTTCTATAGGATATTATAACATATTTTTTATGATTGTCAATCAAAATTTGTTGAATATCCCAAAAATCAGCAAACTGCCACAAATAAAGCGCGATTTTTGCTATATAATTGCATAAAATTGTTACGTATTTTTTAATATTTTTTGTTTTTTGTTGACAATATAAAATAGAAGATATATAATGTTTATATATAGAATAAAGCCGGCAGCATTGGCTATACAACACCAGCTATAATATGGCAGTGAGGAGAAGTGTTATGGATGATCTTGAGTATAAAAAGAAAAAGCAGGAAAAATTTAATAGAAGACTCATGAAGGCTCTGGATGATGAAGACGTCCTCCAAAAAATAGAGGAAATAATCCAGAATTCCTCTGGAAGTAAAAAGGGCTTTTTCGGTAAAAATAACGGCGACCAGATTGACAAGCTAAAAAATGAGATTGCTAAATTGAGAAAAGAGAACGAGGAGCTCCCTAGACTAAGAAAAGAGAATGAAGAAATTCCTAAACTAAGAAAAGAGAATGAGGAACTCCCTAAACTAAAAAAAGAGAATGAAGAAATTCCTAAACTAAAAAAAGAGAATGAAGAAATTTCTAAACTAAGAAAAGAGAATGAAGAAATTCCTAAACTAAGAAAAGAGAATGAAGAAATTCCTAAACTGAGACACGATATTGAAAATGTCGAGAAAGAGCTAAAAATATCCCAAAAAAAATATAATTCCGTAGCTGACTGCTACGATAGTTTCCTTAAACTTCCGGAGCAGCTCCGCAGCGAGCTTAGAGGTGTACTTTATGATTCCTCATTACCTTGCTTCTATGCCTGTGCCGGAAAAATGGATTTCGTAAATCGCTTTGCAGATAATATCCAACACTTCATCATCGGAGGACGTTATAAAGAATATGTAGAACAACTCACAAAAATATTTGATTTTCTCTTTGACGCCTTTAATGAAAGTGAAGGCTCCCCTAAGTACATAAGAGCGGAGGTTTCCATGGGTGATGAATTCAATACCAATAAGCATATCACGACAAAATTACAACAGGGCATCATAACCAAGATTTATTTCAAGGGCTATTACAATGCAGATATTCCTGACACCACAATCAAAAAGAGTATAGTAGAGGTGAGTGAATCATGAGTTCAAACAGAAAAAAAAATGTGCCAGAGATAAGCATATTAGACCCAATTGAGGCAGTTGTCAATGCACTGAGAAACAAGGAGTATTTACAGATCAACCAGATAAGCTCCACTAGTACCTTCACATATATACCCGATATATGCGCTATTATCCCAGATATAAACAAAAATCACTTTGGCGGACACAGAGCAAGGGCTAATCGTGCTCAACTTGAAGCGTCAATGATTAAACCGGGAATTAATATTAAATTTGACTTTCCAACCTTTTTTGAAGCGCGTGCTATGTCCAAATTTTACGGACACCTTGTGAAGACCAATTCTGGGATAACTGATTATCTCATCATTAATGACAACTCTTTGAACAATTTCAACCTGCTAAACTTCAATCGCGGCATCAATAAATTTTCGGTAGAAACAGTCACTAAAAGCAAGCTTCCCAAAAACACAATGTGTACTCTGATACCTGTTTATCGTCTTGAAGAGAGCAATAAGGAGGATTTCAATACTTTCACCCTCACTGAACAGGCTGAAAAGCTCCTCAACAACGGATATTATCCTTCATGCCTATCGTCTTCTGACATTAATATGGTAACAAATTATATCAAAAATAATAAAAATACAAAGGCTGAAACAGAACCTATGCCATCCGAGCAGAAAAAGGCTCCCTCTCCGACTTCTGACAAAAAAGTATCTCTTTCGGACAACGAAAAACTGCTTGTTGAGGCTGATCACAGGAGATTCAATTACATAAAGTACGAAAAAAGTCGTCTCTATGATCCAATGCTCGGTCACTGGGATCTCTGGAAAAACGAAGAAAGTGGCGGCAGTTCAATATACAAGACTTCTAATGGTTTTTTTGCAAGAGACCCAAGACTTGACGTCCACAATGACTATGTAGCCGCAATAGACTTTGGCACAAGCAGTACTGTCGTTGTAATACAAGGCAATACAGGTGAGAAGATACCGCTGAAAATAGGCAACCAGAATGGTGCTGACGATGATGTTAAAGCCTATGAAAACCCTACCTTCATTGAATTTCTGAATATAGACAGTTTTATGGAAGAATATTTCAAGGTAGCCGGTCGACCAAGTACGAGGTTCAACGACCTTGCGGTATCAGTTAATGCAAGAAATTCAATGATGAGCAACAAGGGATATCTTAACAGGTTCTATACCTATTTTTCTGAGCTCAAGCAGTGGGCAGACAATCAAAAATACCAGCCTATAGTCTGTGACACCACTGGTGCCGCTAAGGAACTCAAACCCTTTAACGACATCGCAGAAGGGGACCTCGACCCTATAGAGTTTTATGCTTACTATATCGGAATGAATATCAACAATATGAATCGAGGAATATGTCTTGACTATTTACTATCATATCCCGTAACCTATGAAAAATCTGTCTGCGAGAAAATAAGACAATCCTTTGAACGTGGCATCAAGAAGTCCCTTCCAATACCCGTTCTTGAAGATGAAAAGATTATGAAACGTTTCCGCGTTGCACTTACAGCTAGCGAGCCTGCGTCATATGCGGTCTGTGCTCTTCAGGAATACAACATAGCCCCTGAAAACGGCCCGGTTCTCTACGGAGTTTTCGACTTTGGCGGAGGAACCTCTGATTACGACTATGGTATATTCGAGGAGGAACCGGATGATACCGACAGATATGACTACCGAATAACCCGCTTTCAAAGCGTCGGCGACAGATATCTCGGTGGTGAGAATATCCTTGAAAGACTTGCCTATGAAGTATACAGAAGCAATTATGATAAAATGAAAGATCGAAATATTCCCTTTATTAAACCTGCTCAGATGGACAGTTCGGTCAACGAGTCTCTCATCTCTGATAATCCAACAGTGTCAGCCAAGATGAATATGTTCGCATTGAAAGAGAGACTCAGACCTTTCTGGGAGAATATCGAGGAATATAACCGAGATAAGAATTTGAACATAAATGATCTTCAGTTTTTCAATTCTGAGAGCTTAGCTGTTAATGACATTAAGCTTGACATAAATTACGATACATTAGAGAATATCATAAGAACAGAGATTAGGAAGGGTGTGGATAATTTCTTCAAAGGGCTCACCAATGCTATTGAGCACATCCGCAAGGACTATGACCTTGCATCTTTCCGAAATATATACATTCTTCTCTCTGGCAACTCCAGCCGTTCACCAATAGTGAAAGAGGAATTCAAAAGCTGTATAGACGCTTTCTGCCGTAAAAAAATAGGCTCAAATGAAATAGTTGACCTCTATAAGATATTACCTCCGCTCGGTACAGACGAGTCGCGCAATATTCTGGAAGAGATTGGGCAGCAAAGCGCGTCTGCATACAGTCCGAACTGCAAAACCGGTGTTGCTTTTGGACTCTTGGACTGCCGCCTCGGCGGAAACATTAGGTTTGTAACGGAAAAAATAGGCTCTGACGATGATAAAATAAAGTTCAGATTCTACGTGGGCAAACGCAGCAAAAAGTCAATGCTTCCTATACTTAGTCCAAATACAGATTACGATATGTGGTATCCTTTAGTAAGAGCTGATATTGAGGACTTCGAAGTCTACTATTCCGAATCACCTGCTGACCATAATAATATGATACCACTTACAATGTCTCGCTGTGTAAGATGCCGACTAGACAATGCTGACAGCGAAAAAACAGTCTACATCCGCGCTGTCAATTCAAATACTATAGAATACATATCCGCTACCGAGGATGAACTCAGCAAATGTACCCACGGCGAAGAAGTCGTGCTAGAATAACAGATTAGAAATCGGAGGTCTTGTATGGAAAACAAAGAAAAAGCCGCAAACGTATCGGATCTTTATGGAGATTCCAGTGACGTGAGCAACAGTGTGATTGACGTTCCACGACAGATAGACATATATAAAAATCTTGATATTACCCCCAAAGACAAGTATATTGTAAGTATTAACGGAAATAGCTCTGCCTATGACCTTTCAGAAGTGCGTCTAATAAATTCCGAAGAGAAGCTATGTACAATGCGCCTTGTGCCGTCATCTGTGAACGGTGAGTATTTTCTTACGGCACTAAGCCGTAATCTTAATAAATTCACCAATAGCAAAAATATAAGATACAAGCTTGCATTCAAGCTGCGCGGTGACTGTAATTTTAACATTGAGAGGAATATAAGTGTAAATGTCCACGAGACCGAGACCACTGATGCCTTCCTGTGTATCGATTTTGGCACATCAAATTCCTCTGCAGGTGTTTTTCTTAGTCATGATTATATTTCAAACCTATGCAACAGTGCTGTCACCAACGGTACTGTAAAGCCAGGAGACGAGAATATAGTATGCTATGATATGAACGGAAACGGCGAAAAATTTGCAGATATCGTTCCAACAATAGTAAGTTGTATCAACTGCCATGACGCTGGAAATATAGTCTACAAATTTGGTTATGACGCCTATAATGACCTGAAGAAAAACAACTATTGCCCCACTGGATCTGTGTTTATGGAGATTAAACGCTGGGTAACAGACTGTGACAAAACTGTTCGTATGCTTGACCCTGACGGCAATATCGTAGAACTGAAACGTCGAGACATCATACGTGAATACCTTCTCTATCTTATCGGTGAGGCTCAACAGCAATTCAAGTGTTTTTTCAAAAATCTGCATATTTCTGCGCCAGTCAAGCTGAAGAACGAGTATCTGAAAGTATTTTCTGAATTGTTACCAAAGGAGAAGTATCACCTTGAACTTGATAAAGCTATCGACGAGGGAGCAGCAGTACTTTACAGCCAGATTAGCGAGGATATCCGGCAAGTCAAAAATGATAACAGCAAAAGCATAGAGAAAAAAGCTCTTATTATTGACTGCGGTGGCGGTACCTCAGACCTTTCATCATGCAGATACCATATCGGTTTCGATGACGATATCATAGATGTGGAAATGGATACATCCTACATTAATGGCGATTTCAACTTTGGAGGCAACAACCTTACCTACAGAATAATGCAATACATGAAAGTAGTCTACGCACACTTCTATACCACAGCCACCAGACGAAAAAAAGACCGCAGACTGCTTATAGAATCCCTGCTGAAGGAAAATGTTACGAATATAATATCTAAAATAGAAAGCGCCGACAGCGATGCTATGGCTGCTCAGGCATACAAGGATATATATGCAAAACTGGAGGAGGAGTACGACAAGGCTGAGGCTGTCATTCCAACCAAATTCAGCCTCTATGAGACTGATGTTGAAGAGAAGTATAATAGTATCCGCAACAATTTCTACTTTCTCTGGAACATGGCAGATCAAATGAAAAAAAAGTTCTATCAGTATGATACTATCTCTCGCTATACAATAAATAAGGATGACTCAGATAAGGATTCTGACCTCTACATAAACCCGATACCAATGTGGAAACTCACAGTATGTGTTAATGGGGAATTCAGGAAGGAGAGTTATCCCGAAATAGTATTCAATGCTAAGGAGATAGGCTGGCTCATGACTGGAGATATCTACTATCTCGTACATCGTTTTCTCCATGGACTATATGACACTGGCGAACTCAATGAGTTCCAGTCTATCAAGCTGTCAGGACAGTCCACAAATATTGACACGTTCAAGAATGGACTTAAGGAATTCCTTCCAGGTAAAAAACTATCGATAAATCCAGACCCAACTGAAAATCCATTTGAACTGAAACTAATTTGTCTCAAAGGAATGCTCCGTTACATCTACGCATTACACTCATCAGATATAGACGTCAGGTTCAATAACTCAATCACTAATATTCCTTTTGACGTTGTGATACCAGGTGAGAAATCAGTTGGAAAGGAAAGGATAATGATCTATAGTTCTGGCGGTTGGAATCAGCCTCCTCAGAAAATAAGAGTAGTGCCCTCTGGTATGTATAAAAACCTCTACTTCAGATCTGCAGAAGGTACAGTCATGGAAAAGCCACTAAGGTTTGAGTTTGCCAGTGCCGACGTCAGCATGAAAGAAATGCCTATAAAAGAAATTGAAAAAACAACAGACGGCCATATAGACCAGAACTGTCTTGACGAGCTAAATTCTGAGAAATATTATCTTTTGACCTATGCAAACGAAAAACTATGGGGATTTAACATACTAATGATATTCGTTGATAAAAATGGCAGATACCTCGTTTCAGATCCAGTTTTTTACTCCTTCCAAACTGAAATAAACCAGCATACTTTTTTTGATGGCAAGAGCTGAGGTGAATAGGAAATGAATGTGTATTCGGATTTCAAAAGCGGTTCTATAATCAATTCTGCAATGCTCTGCTCTCTCCGTGATCGACCAGCAGATATTTTCAAACTACTTTTTCGAGGATATCCAGACGGGATAATATCCGGCTTTGACGTATCAGTATCAGAAGGAATGCTGTCGGTCAGTGAAGGAATTTTGAAGTATGAGGACGAGATACTGGTAATGAACGAAAGAAAACTTCTGACACTTAACATAGATGTCAACTACTGTGGCATAGGAATAAGGCGCTATGAGAATGACAACTGTATCTATATCGAAGTATTTCCAGAAATCACAGCAGAAAAACCGAATATAGAGATATGCCGTTGCACCTACAGCGAAGGAGCAAATCTCAGGAACGTTCCTGATACCTTGGAAAAAATATCATCCCCTCCTCGTAACACTCTCGATATCAGATATAAGAAGATGTCTGCTCCTGACGGCGGCTATCTTCCTGATCCACTGATCTTCCGTCGATTTGCCGCAGAAATGCTAAAAAAAGAGACAAAATCTGTACTAGATACAACTTTTGCCTATCTCTGCCTTAACGGGATCAGTAGCTGCAATGCTGCGGCAGACTATATTGGTGCCGAAGAAAACGTTACCCCAGATGAAATAACCAAGGCTCTTGCGGATAAGCTTCGGCATTCAGCAACTGAAAAAGCTCCTGCTCCTGCCGCAAGACGTAATGAGGATAAAATAGAGGTGAATTAACTTGAAAGGATTCTTTAAAAATATCTATCTAACCGAAAAAAACTATCCACTATTCCAAAAGTACTTTATAAGGAAAGTGAAAGAGCTTGAAGAGTTTCTGGAAAAGGCCTACGAAAAATACGGCTATATCACGCTGAACGAGGAAAAGATATTTATTCCTGCCATAAAAGCAGTAATCAACAATCTCCTAAAAACCACACCTGATACAGCTTCACTATATTATGATTTTCCCAAAGAAAAAATCACTGGAATAATTTGCCAAAAAAGAGCGGAACTCCCTTATTATAATGAGGCACTCAATATATATAACACGTTCCAAGATTGGTTTAGACAACGATCTGATGACTATATCTCTTTTAAGAAAACAGATAATACTGTGAGTTCGGCAACAAATGCGGCCGAAACAATTGGCTTTAATGGCAGCAAAAAACGCACAGCATACATTATATATCTTATCCGCTACTCCTCACATTTGCAGGCTATGCTTGAGAATAATTTTCGATATACAAACATGAGCGATGAACAGAAAAAAACATATAATAATCTTGAAAAACTCTTTGAGCACAATATAGTCGAGCTCAGAAACGGTGAATTGGTATTCCTGGAGTCAACATATGATAAGTTTGCCTCACTGATCAGCAGCGGAACGCTTGACTTTGAAACTGATGAAGTTTTAATAGACCCTAACGATCTGCTCACCAGAGACAAGGTGCGCTGCGGACTCACTGAATACGACTCGAAAATACTCACCGACAGTAACCGAGGTCACTGGGAAATCTGGGATCCTGAAGTGACTGAAGGCACTGTAGAGGCAATAAATGTTGACGGTGAGCTAATGTATGCCCGAAATCCAGCCTGTGATATAAATAGCAGTAGTCTCGTTGCTATAGACTTCGGCACAAAGAGCACAGTAGCGGTCATCCTGGATGAAGAGAATCGCTTTCGCCCCATAAGGATAGGATCTGGAAATTTCAACAAATCTGGCGGTTTTGAAAACCCAACAGTAATGCAGTTTATCGATTTCGACGAATTCATGCACTGCTATAAGTCACAAGACGGAAGACCGCTAACGAGTTTCAATGATATCTGTGTCTCTTACCATGCAAATGACGCATTAACTGCTTCCGGAAACTCTGATTATAAGTGTTTCGTTAATAGAATAAAACAGTATGCAGGCGGTGACTATCCCCTGAGAAAGACAGACAAGAAAAAGAAGGATATAAAAATACTGCCTTACAATTCTCTTGGAGAGGGCGATTTAGATGTAGTTGAGCTTTATGCATATTATATAGGCCTTTACATCAATAATATGTACAGGAAGATATTTCTTAGATACACACTCTCAATGCCTGTCAATTTTGAAACAAACGTCAGAAACAGGATAAAGAAAAGCTTTGAAAACGGATTAAAAAAATCTCTGCCTACCGCCCTCCTGCATAACTCTGAAGCTATGAAAGGATTCAATGTAAACGCCAGTTGTAATGAGTCTGCTGCCTTTGCAGTGACAGCCCTAAAGGAGTTTGGTTTTGACCCAGAGGAAGGCGAAAACGTATTCTACGGAGTATTTGATTTTGGTGGAGGTACAACAGACTTTGATTTTGGTTTCTGGAGATGTGCAAACAGCAATGAGCGTCGTTATGACAATGTCATCACTTATTATGATGATGAAGGAGACAAAACACTTGGCGGAGAGAACATCCTGGATATCATTGCATATACCGTATGGTGCGACAATATCGAGCAGATGAGGAAGTCTGGAATACCAATAAACATCCCAGATGACTGTGAGATTCTCCCAGATTGCGAGCTGCTAATATGCTCAGATAATCGGAGCGGTGTTAGGTCGCCATCTGATGAGAGCTCATTTAACAATTGGAAACTCTGCGAGGAACTTCGCTGGATATGGGAGGAATCCAATCCTCCAGAAGAATATGTCCAGTGCTCAGAAAAAGAAACTTTTGATGCCATCGATGATCTTAATGTAGACGATATTGATGGCAATGAAGACGATGTTCATCCAGAAGACAACAATATCAACGAGATAATCCCAGAAATAAATTACCATTCATATAAAAAGAAACTTACACTCTATAAAACAGACGGAACCGCTGATAATCAGTTAGAGCTAACAATAGATACTGAAAAGATAAGAAACGTCATTAGGAAAAGGATAGAACGAGGAGTTGCTAATTTCTTTGAGTGTCTGAGAAAAAATACGAGAAGATATATCAGTGAGGAAAAAGACAATGACGTCCGAATAAACATATTCCTTGCTGGCAATTCATGCAAGAGCTCCATAGTTATCAACCTATTCAACGAGTACATAGAAAAAGAGTTTGAAAAGCTGTCTGTAAACGGCGGGGTTCAGGATTACTTTCGACTCTTCTCCCCCCTTGGAACAGAAGCAGCCACCTTACAGAGACAGCAACGCGGAGTCACTGATAAAGACCAACAGATACGTCCCAATTGCAAGACCGGAGTTGCATATGGACTTCTGCTCTCTAGAGAAGGCGGCAGGATAAAAATCATAGACAAGCGCACAAATAGTTCTGTCTTCGACTACTATATCGGATATGAAAGAAAAGGACGTTTTATACACATCACCGATAAAAATATCTCATTCGAGAAATGGTATGAGCACATAGACGCCTCTGAAAAGACCTTTGAGCTCTATTACACAACCTATCCTGACGCAATCACAGATACAGTTCCCATAACTGAAACAAAAAAAATGATATGTAGCATAGATACTGTTGACGAGAACGCATTCGTATACTACCGACCTATCTACCATAATGAGATAGAGTATGTTGTTGCAACAAGCTGCAATAATGGCATTATAAGTGAAGACAATATGTTGACATCACCAGTTCGCATACTCTTACCTTAAAAAAGAATGGTCAGCGACCTAATGGCATTAAGTTATGAAAAATTAAAATAGTCACAGGATCAGGAATTGATCTTGTGACTATTTTACGAACAAAGTAATAATGCTTAAAAAGGTATTGAAAAAAGCGGAACAATCAATCAAATGTACATCTTAAGTTTTATGACAAAAGCATTAATATTACAATGTAATTCATTATATTTCACATGTTATTAATGTTTATATTTCATTAAAAATTATGAAGATATTGGGGGCATTACGCCCCCTTGTCCCCCTTTATATATTATCATTTTTTAAATATTTTATTGTAATCACAGTTATCACAGCTTTAGTAGTTAGCACAAATAAATTACTCATTTAACGCATCCTGATGTAATGATAAATTTAGAATTATCATCTTTCACCTGCAAAGAGAGGTTTGTATGGAATACAATACAACAAAGGTCCGTTCCTTAAAAAGCTATCCCACATATCAGTTCTATGCGAAAGCAGACTCAAAAACTGTCAGAATAAATGAAGTATTCAAAATATGCATTCTTGAAACACTGCACTGGATTCGAATACGACTTCAGAATTTGCCTGATATGCCAAATGAACTGAATGCACCAGAGCCAGAGCAGTTTTGCAGCTTTTCGGAAGATGAACTATCTTCTTTCAGCTATAATAACGGCTTTCAAATAGATGTAATTTACATTGATGCTATCGGAGCATGGTCATTTCGTATTACCGAGCCTGATATGGGCGTCAATCTCGGTACGCCGCGTGAACGTCCTGCTGTCAACGGAAGGTCATTCACAACCGAGATAGCATTTCTCAAACAGAGTAATTGCGTTGAGATCGGTATGCGTACAGTTTGCTCCGAGCCTTCAGATACTTCTGTTGACTGCGAGGTGTTTCGTCCGAGAGTAGTAAAAGCTCTGGCAGAAAATGAACATCTGCGCCTGCTTCACAGCGGTTGGATAATTGACGGAAAACCTCTTGAAATAACAAGTAAAGCTGAAATGGAGCGTTTTATAGACATATTTTCTGCTGAAGACAGAAGCCTGCCTGTTGTAATTGTAGCTGACAGTAAAACAGAAATAGAAAAAGCGCATCCTGTAACATTACCGTCTGCGATTCCATCATTATCAGCGAATAAATACAGCTTTTCGAGCTTTAAGCAGCCAAGTAAAGAGCTGAGTGTAATTATCAATGCTGATAAAATGCCGCGTAAAAACTGCTTCGCTGTGCCCGAAAGCAAAGACAAGAAAACCAAAGAGAAACCGCAGACAGTTGTAAAAAAGACTTGTGTTCATACAAAGCTGCCTGTTCTTGATTATACAGAGCTTGCAAGGTCTCTGATTGGCTTTGCTATTGTTGTTTTTGCAGATGAGAAGTACTTCAAACCAATTGAAAACAAGACGCATATTGCCATTGATTACGGCGATATTCTCCTGATTACAAAGCAGGAAGCAGTTCAGCAATTCACTTATGAGCAGTATCGTGAAGATATACAAGGCTTTTTGAAGCCACTAAAAAAAGAGGTCATTGCGCTGCAAAAAAGAAGTTCCTACAGCTTCGGCAACGTTCTATTCTACTCTGACGCTAAACTTAAAGAATACCGCACAAAGCGTCATCAGACAAGCTCACTTGAAGGAAAATGCAGCATATATAAGCTCGAAAATGCAGAATTAAAGGCACAGATAAAGGAACTGTCACAGCAGCAAAACGATATGCAGCAGACAGCCGAAAATCTTCGTATTGCGCAAAAGAAGCTCGATAACCTCAGTAAAGAGCTTGAATCAAAAAATGAAGCGTATGATAAGCTTTTGACCGAAACTGCTGCAAAAGAAGAAGCATACCGCAAAAGTGCGGACTTAGTGCGCTTTTATCAGCATATGATAGACGTAGCCGCGCTGTTTCCAACAGACAAGGATGATGTTTGTAGATGGATAGAGGATAATTATTCAGACCTCTTATTTGTAGCTTCACGGGCAGAATCTGAACTGCGCAAATATAGCGGTTCTCTTGATGTCAGCAGTTTATGTGACGGCATAGTTTACCTTGCGGCATATGCTAAATACAGACGGCAGGAACTAACTGAAGAAGAGTTAAGCTTATATTCCGAGCGTAAGCATTGGGAAATTCAAGGCTGCGGTAAAGAAGCTTTGAGGATTTATCGTTCTGATTATACTGTTACTATTGACGGTGAGCAGTACATTCTGGATCAGCACATCAAACGTGGAGTACGCGCAGAAGAACTGATACGAATATACTTTTGCTGGGATGATAACAGCCAGAAGATAATAATCGGTTCTATGCCTGAGCATCTGGCTACTGTAAAGAAGAGTACATAGTTCTTTTTCACTGATAATAAACATTTCGAATATTGAAATTATATGTCGGGGCTGCTGCCCCGACTTTATCTTTTATGCTTATATCATATCACTGGTTTATCGGCTTTTACGCATAGTATTTTTTGATTGAACTATAACTATAGATAGATTTCCCTGTTTGCATATTAAACAATCGCTTTATCTTCCAATTGTTTAATATGACAGAATCCAGCATATAGTGCAATGTTAATAAAATATTATTGATATCATCTGATATTAATGTTATAATTATCATGTAAAAACAAATGCTATTTGTATTTTAGGAGTGAAAATAATGAAGAACATTTTTGAAAGTCAGTATCTATTTAAAGAATGCAAAAAATGTCCTGTGAAAAATAATATAACTAAAGGTAATAGTATTATCAGTCCGTGCCAGAATTGCATTTCTCAAGGTAAAGCTATTCCACCGCCTGATTTTCAAATTGAAATTAAATATAGTAAATAAAGTCATTTATATTATAAACACTCTTTGTCAATAAGGAGGATAATTATGAAAAAAAACGTTTTTATAGGTTTTCCTTCTCAAGCTTATCTTTTATTGCATGTGTTAATTCCTGAAGAATGTATAGACTGCCCAGTATTAGTAAACAAGGAATTGTTGAAATATGTCTTAAAGCTAAACAAAAGATGTAAAAAATGTAAAGTACGAGGAGGAACTAAGAATCCACCTTCACGTACCTACCCAACACTTTGAATGGAGTATCAATATGGGAAAAGAACAAATAATTCGAAATGCTCGTAGGTGCGTTTTATGCCGTTATTGGAACGGTGCTTTGGGTAGTACAACTATTCAAATACTAATGGGCGGTGAAGCATTTACTTATGACAATTCTGAAAAGCATTTCTGCTTCAAAAAAGGGCGAGGAATTGAAACAATTGCAAAACAGGAATGCCCTTATTTTCGCCCAAGATACGAAGATTAACAAGGCTCGCCAATTGGCGAGCCTTGCTAATTATAATGCTTTTAATTCTTCCCATGAAGGGCATTTGCCGTTAAACTCATCATAAATGAGTTCAGGTTTAACATACATAAACTCATCATTGAGCTTCATTTCGCTGATTATAGAGCCAATAGACCTTTTGGAGTTCGTAGCCCATGTCGTCTGCAATAACATACAGTATTCTGTTATTGACAGAGGCTGTATATAGCGAACTAACCCCATTTTCCCTACGGAGACTAATTCCTTTTCGATTACAGGTATTCTTGCGCCGTTATAATCATCATGTCTGACAAGATTGATAACGAAATTTTCGCTCTCATCTTCTCCATTGAACACGGTCTGAATGGAATAATTATCGAAGATAGGCATAGAATACAGCTTCTTGATCATACGGCGAAAAGGCTTGTTTATCAGAAGGATTCTAAAGGCAATGTCCCACCTGGGATCACAGCCGGATATTGTACTCAGACCGATAGTGTAGTCTTTCTTGTTGACAACTACGACAGCTCTTCCGTACATACTGTCCTCAAATGCAGATCTGTACTCAACTTCGCTGACGATGACTTCATCATTTCTGTAACTTCTCTTTACTACCATAAAAAACTTCTCCATTCTCCCTCAATACCTCTGAGGGGACAGCCGAGCGGAATAAATATTCCTTGTTTCCAAACTTATGAGAAGCAGCACATTCTGTAAACCGCAGGCTTGAGTGGAAAAGTATCCGGATATAACAAAAAGCGGCTGCCTGAGTCGAATGGACATAGTACGCCCCTTAAAAAACGTACATATTTCCATTCATACTCAGACAGTCGCCTCCTTCGTTTTATGTTACTATTATTCTATCATATGGCGATAGTAAAGTCAAGGCTAATTAGATATAATTCATATTTAACACAGACAGCTAAAAATCTTAAAAAGCTGTGATGCGGGGGGGATATCCCCCATCTATCGTTATTAATCCCAATAACCGAAGCCATTGACTTCATGCCATCTCTCGGTAGCTTTCCATCGTTTTCTTTCCTCCTCGAGCTCCTTCTCGATTTCAGGATCGTGTAATTCTCCCCCTAAACACATTATGCGTTTTACTGCATGAGGTATCTTTTCTACCGGCCATGTGGAATAGTCTATTTTTTCTATTACAGGTCTGCCGAACTTCGCTAAAAAGCATTCGTTTGCTTCAAGGATGTTCTTTACTTTCTCGAAATCTGCATCTGTCGGTACAAGGGATACGTTTTTACCCTCGAAATCCTGAATGAAGAACATTCTGTTGTTCTCATCCTTATATGCTGCACCAAGTCTCTGTGCGTCCTCAAAGATATACTCGTCGTACTTCTCCCAGTCCTCAGTCCTATAGTAGTTGCAGATGTATATCGTCATGATTAACCTCACTTTCTCTTCCCTGCGGAAGTGTCAGATTATTTTAAATATGTATATCTTGTGAGGCTCAGGGTTACTGAGCCCTATGTTTTCAGACTCTGATATTCAGAGTCTGATTATTTTCAAATTTGCAATTCTGATACTCAGAACCTGTACAGCAGAGCTTACTGTTAACGAAAGTACAGTTGATGAACTCACAGTTTATCCAGTCTGTGTGTTTAGCATAGGAATTCATAAATACGCAATTGATAAACTTGCAGTTCATAACTATATTTCTATATTCATGGTATTCGTTTTCACCGTCATAGAATCCTGGTTTGCCGTCAAGACAAAAGCGGAAGAACTCAGTATTTTTAAACATTCCGTTCATGATACTTCCATGCTCTATTATCATTCTCTCAAACTTCATATCTATGATATTAAAATTGATTAGGTTCATTCTTCTGATCTTAGACATTTTTATATCATTTTTAGAATAGTACAGCACATCGTACCTATGAAACGGATAATACATATTTCTTCCGATCCACTCCGGACAGTTGCTTATATGGTAAGCTGGCTTGAAGAAACTGAGAGAGTCATCATCTATCATATGACTTTTATAATTCAAGCTATCAACATATCTGTCAATAAGTTCCTGATTGACTCTGTCAAAGTCTTTATCATGGATATTCATAACAACATCCTTCCTTTCAAATTAATCGTAGTTTTCTTCACAGTCGGTGTATTTACAGTTGCTGTAATAATAGCAATCATCAATACACTCATTACCGCTCCACTTGCATCTGATAAACTCACATTCTCTGAATCCGTAACCTTCTCCCGAGAAAGAGATGATATTGCAATCCTCAAATTTACAGGCTACAAATCTTCCACTCTGACAGTCAATATTATCAAGCGTACAATTCTTGAAAGTGACATTGTACAAGCTGAAATGGCTGAGCTGAAAACTACTGAACGTCCTGTTCTCAAAATCTGCCCACTCAAAAGTGAGACCTTCTATCAGTCGTTTTTTCGGAATATTAGGCTTAGGCGGACCTAAGACTTCTTCTGTTTCTTCATCGTCGTCACCCCAATCAAGGTCAATATCCTGATCATCATCGTCATCCAATCTAAAGT
>JAEEKN010000159.1 GCA_016282435.1 Lachnospiraceae bacterium
AGCTTTGCTTCCGTATCTTTTTCCAAAGAAATCAGGCATGGTGGAAGAAGAAAGATGATTGGTCATAACTCTTGTTCTTCTGCCCAGAATTACCCATGCGAGCATGGAACCGATAAGCGCATTACCTATACCTATCCAGGTGGATGCTATACCGAACTTCCATCCGAACTGTCCCGCATATCCGATAAATACTACCGCGGAGAAGTAGGATGTTCCGAAAGAAAAGGCAGCCATCCAGGGACCTATTTTTCTTCCGCCCAATACAAAGTCATTGACTCCGGTGACCTTTTTCTTGGCACTGACGCCTACCAGAATCATTACCGAAAAGAAAACAACCAGAATTAAAATTTTAACAACCATGATGCTCTCTGCTCTAAAGGCAGCCTCCTTTTAAAAGCTTGTACTTCATTACGTTAAAGCGTAACGCTTTAGACTGTTAAAGTGATATTAGCACCATTTTATTACTTTGTCAACAACTTTTTTCAAACTGTCCTTGACTTTTATTCCACACTATATAATAATGAAGACAATGAAAATATAAGGAGAAAACCATGATAAAATTATTGATGAAACAAAAGGCCCTTTCTTTAAGAGAGAGCTATGAAGTATACAAAGACGATGAACTGAAATACATCATGCAGAGAAGAAAGCTGTTAGCCTCCAAGCCCGTATATGATATCTTTGTTGAAGAAGGCGTGGTGGCTACCGCCGAAGTTACCCACAGCGATTCCCCGAAGATCTACAAGATAACTTTTAACGGTAACAGTGCCGGGGAAGTTCATTTTGACGGAATCTCCGGAGTAAATAAACTGATATACGAAGAGAAGGGCATAGAAGTCATCGGCAACAGCATGCTCACAGAATTCAGCGTTAAAACCCAGGATAGAAAAATCATAGGTACCATCAAGAAGAAGATTGTCTCCATGAAAGATACCTATGATATCAGTTTTCAAAATGAAGAAGACGAGTTATTGTTCACTATGCTCGGACTTCTTGTTGATGAGTCATTTCACGGCTGAACCTGAAATGACTTAAAATAATCTCCGGGTTTGTACTGACCGCGTTCCAGCACGCCTCTGGCTCTCAGCAGAGCATCTCCGAGTTCGCGTGCATTGCTTCCCCGGCAGACTGTCATTACAAAGTCAAGTTCATCGAAGAACTGAGCGGCATTTACATCCAAACGGTCATGAACATTTTCCGCTTCATTTTCCACGATATGGAAATATGCGTTGTTTTCTATGCCCCAGACATCCTTCTTTAATGGCGATGAACACATTTTCCTGATAACCTCAAATCTCTCGGGAGTCTCCTCAGGCAAAAGGAAGGACCAGTTTCCAACGGTCATCATCTGTCCTTTGGCTATAGGAGCCTCTTTTTTCTTTTTCCTGATAAGGAAAAATGCCAAAATTCCTACCGGTATGACAAAAGCAGCTATCAGAATGATATCGTCTATCAGGTTATAGTTCGGAACCATGTCGTAATAATCCCTGGCTGTTTTACCCGTGGGCGCTATGGATTCTTCGGCATCGGAACCGCCATGGTGATGTCCTCGCCAGTCCTTGTCACACTTCATGAAATACGAGTAGGATATCTCATGGACTCCGTCATCATCCCATGTACAGTCCATATTGTACCATTTGCCCTGGTACTGTACCCTGTTCCATGCATGGTTTCCGCCTATCTCGATGGTAACCGGTATCCCCAGTTCCCTCATAATGGCATAAAACGCAAATGCATATCCGGTACATGAAGATCTTCCTTTACAAAGAGCTGAATATGCACCACCTTCAAAAGCCACATATCTGTTGAGCAGAACTATATAGTCATGTACCGCCTTTATCTTTTCATACTCACTCAGGTCCTCAAACTTTGAAGCTATCTTTTTAACACGCATCTCAGCCATGAAGTTGGCATACAGTGACGGCTCGCTTAAGTGCAGATGTACCTTGTATCCGTTTTCCGAATATTCATATTCATACCTCATGGCATAGAGCTCACATCCCGCGTAACTTCCGTCAGCTGTGTTTCTCCTTAAGATATCGTCGAAATCTATGAACGTCGGGACCAGTGTAGTCTCAAAATATATCTCGCCCTTACCTTTTCCGATGCTTGAATCTATGAGATTGTTTACTTCCTGAAAAGATGTAGCCACTCCGTCATAATGATAGGAATCACTAAAAATTACAAATCTGACAAATACAAAACCAAGAACCAGCACAAGAACTATAACCCGGATCACCCATTTTTTCTTGCTCCGGGGCTCATCATCATAACCCATTCATTTTCCCTCTCATTTTCTGTATCATTTCAGTACTATCTGCGTGTTCTCCTGATTCTCTGCATCATCGAGCATTTTTCCTATCATTCCCGAGCTCAGTCTGGCATCAAGCACCGAATCAGCGGTAGCCTTGTCATATTCTATCTTTAAGAGCTTTATGGTCTTATCCAGATTTTCCGAGATGATATCCATGCACTCGCCGGTATTCTGGGTCTCTATCCCGTTTTCCGAAAGCTTCTTGTACAGTTCAAGTGTTTTCTGGGTCTCCGGAAGATAGAAAAACTTCACCTTCGACTGGGCGGATCTGTTTCCTGTTTTCATTATGGCTTCAAGCAGGTTGTTGATCTCTTTTACCCTTCCGGTAACTTCCGGTTCGGTAATACCTTCAAGAGCTAAGGCATACTCCGATCTCGCTGTATTCATCTCGATCTGACGGGCCTGCTTGTTGACTATCTCATTCTTAAATCTTGATTTTGTTTTTGATATGCCTTCCTTGACCTTATTCGTATTGTATTTCCCAAGGACAACGCACATGATAATTGCCAGGATCGCTGCTATGGAGACAGAGACCGGGCTAAAAAAGAAACCGCACAAAAAGGCTGCCACAGCAGTCATGATAATACCGAAGCCATTGGCGAGGGCACTTGATGAATATTCACCCTCCGAAACATCAAGGTCCGTACTTCCTTTTTTTCCTTCCTCTGCCACCGGTGCATTGAATGCGTATTCACTGGTCCGCCTCATAAAATACTGGTGGATCGCATAATTCAGGTACGAATCTTCAAAAGCTGCACCGTTATCATCGAATTTTGACTCTTCAACACATCTGTCACATACAAGGATATTATCAGTGACGGCTGTCCACTCCAGACCGTACAGTATCACCTGCTGGCCGGCCGTAAATGTAAGCTCTCTTTTTTCGCCCTCTTCATACTCTATGACAGGCCTTATCCAGAATGTGGTATCCGAACAATACGCTCCTTTTTTATCCAGAATACCCTCATCGTTTACGAACATGCATCTCTTAGGTCCTAAATCTGCAGAACTGTCTATCCAGAATCTTCTTCTCGGATTGGGAAGCATCAACTTACATTTTTCATATTCTTCTTCTTTAAGAATCCTGTATTTCATAAAAAGCTCCTTTTTCTAGACATTCCCCTGAAGTGTAAGATGCGAATACTCGGCTATTTTTTCTCCTGTATGTACCACTACACCGGGATCTACTATGCAGAAATTACCTATCTCTACACCATCCTCCACTATAGCGCCCGGAAGTACTATGGAACCCTCTCCGATCTTCGTCTTACGGCTCACTTTTGCGCCGGGAGAGATGATCTTCGGGAGGATAAAATTCTTTTCCCACAGGAATTCCGCATAACGCTTCCTGATCCTGTTATTACCTATTGCTATAAAAGCACAGGGATACTCATTCAGATAATCAACCGCTTCATGACACCTTCCGATGATCCTGTCACCTGTGACAGAATCGTCGAGCAGGCTCACCTTCTGAAAAGTTCCGAGTTCTTCGGCTATATCCATGACCTGCCTGCCGTGTGTTCCGGCACCGAGGATCAGCAGATTCAACTGCTTGTGGTTGATCCCGGCCAGTCTCTCTCCCAGAGTCGGCTTCGAAGTCAGAGCCGCTCTCTTCGCTTCGGCCTCATCTCTGGTTCTCCCGTATACTGAAGCATAGACCGCTTTGCCGTCCGAAGAAATGCCTTTTCTGTAACGGGCTTCGAAGCGTCCGTCTTTTCTTTCATAAATACCGGCACCTATCCTCATAATAAGCCCTCTTCTCTGTCAATATACTTCAAAATACTTCTTAATGGTACTGAGGCTCGGAGTGCCCTGCATGCCATATTCATATATAAGCATAATAACCAGCTTATTACCTACTTTTCTGGCTCCTAAATACATCTTCATACTGGCTTTCTGGCTTGCCACTTCAATCGAAAATGTCTTATAAGTATTTGATCCCAGCACCAGATCCGGTTCCTTCTTTAATGTAGTGGTCACACCCTGTAAAAATGCAGTCTTAGTATCGTCATTCTCAAAAAAATCATCCACTTCTTTTCCCCACGTGGAGCCGTCAGAATAAGTAAACATAATTACAGCAGGATAACCACCATATATTCCGCAGAAATTTACCTCGCAGGATTCATCTTCTTTCATCTGATTCTTATACTGCGTATTGATCTGATCGATAAGCTTGCTGTCCATGGCCTGTATTTTGTCATCAAACCTGAACTTCACTCCGGCCCATTCGTCCGTATAATAGCTGCCCTGCATAGAACCTTTGGAATAAGCTACTCCGTTATCGTTTTTCTCACGGTTCAAATACTTAAATCCAAAAAACCCAATAACAAGAACAACACCCAGGATAGCTGCCAGCGGAAGAATCTTTGACCATACACTCGGCTTTACTTCGGGTTTCGGATCAAATGATCCCCTGTCATAGGGCGTAGTATAAGGCGAGGGCTGAGAATAACCGTTCTCCATGTCCGACTTATACTGTTCATAATGAGGTCTTACCGTGTTACTGGTCATCTTGGCAAATCTCGCGTCATCCTGCAGGCTCTGATCACGCTTTTCCTGCACTATCTTCGAATCAAGACCGTATCTGGTGGGCACCATGGACGGATCCGCAGTGCTCTGTACAGGAGGCTCCGCAGGCATATTGGCTTTACTTAAGTCATCACCGAACCTGAATCTTCTCTCCCCGTACAACCCGCTGTTTAACGGTGACTCATCCGGACGTTTCTCAGTACCTGTCTCTTCAGCAGGACTCTCCTTCTTCCCGATTTCCTCCTGAACTACCTGTTCTTCCCCTTGAGAATTTGCTTCGGATTTTTCATCATCACTTTTTAGGGAATCCTTAAACTTTGCAAAAGCTGCGTTTGGATCAAAATCCGTCTTCTTCGGAGCTTCCTGTTCCTTCGGCATGGGATTTACCAAAGAACCGGGAGCAGGACGATCTGAAGCGGCCTTTTTCTCCATAGCCGATTCCGAATAACTCTTTCCGCAGACCGGACATACCAAAGCACTGAATACCTTCACCGCGCCACAATTAGGACATTTGTCCGCATCAGTAATATAACTCATAAACCCGACCCCTTTCTTTATAGCTTAATCGTTTTACTAATTATCCAAAAAAAAGGGGCTTCTGTCAAGTAAATAATAAACCAAAATAAATAATTCTAAAATATTTCTAAAGAAGAAATACTTGTACCTAATTCGCAATCGAGCAGGCTGACTCCCGCTCGATACGATGGGACATCTAAAAAAAAGAAGAAGGGATCCCATAAGGACCCCTCCTCTTTGTATGCATTATCCTTCGATCATGATGGTCTTCTTTTCAGGAACCTTCGGAGCTTCCTTCTTCGGGATATCGAGCTTAAGCACACCATCTTCGAACTTAGCTTTGATATCTTCCTCGGTCACTTCCTTGCCTACGAAGAAGCTTCTCTGCATAGCACCCGAGTAACGCTCTTGTCTTATGAGTTTACCCTTCTTATCCTTTTCTTCCTTATCAACACCCTTTGCTGCGGCTACTGTCAGGTAACCGTCCTGAAGTTCAAGCTTTATCTCGTCCTTCTTGAATCCGGGCAGATCGATGGCTACTTCATACTTGTCATCATGCTCTTTCACATCAGTCTTCATGACATGTGCAGCATGCTTACCGTACAGCTTCTTGTCCGCATCTTCAAACTCTCCGAATGAAGGGAACTCAAAATCCATCAGGTCATCAAATAAGTTTTTGTTAAAAATACTAGGATACAACATAGGTCATTCCTCCTCTCAACTCTAAACATGTGATATATTGTTTTGAGCATCGGGACTTGAGGTCTGTTCCCCGGGACTTCCAAATTTTTTATCCCTCCGGGATTTCCTCCCTGTTCCTTTGTTCTGACTGCATTATATCACCAATTGTTAGCACTGTCAAGAGGTGAGTGCTAACAATTTCATTATTCAATTATAAAAATATTATTAAATTGTGTTAATAATTGCATTATTTTTGCAACAATTAAAACAAAAGAAGGCTGCCGCCCCGTCTCCGGGTCACGACAGCCCTAATGTTTTAATATACGATCAGCTGAACTGAACAGGATTTGTTACTAATTTGTCAAGAGCCAATCCATACTCATCTGTCTCAGCATTAACCTCGATCCAACCCTTGATTCCCGATGACTTTACGTATGCTGTAAAATCCTCATAACCATTTTCAATATCCATCTTTACTTTCTTTAAGGTGAACTTAGCTTTCTTGTTTATCTCACCCTTGAAGTTCTCAGTGGTTTTATCGGAATATACCTTAATATTTCTGGCAGCCTTAAACTTGTTGGGCTTTCCTTCCTCGTAGAAATCAGGAGCTACAGTATACACTCCGGACTTGGGAGCCTTCAATACAAGTCCGTTCTTGGTGAGCTTGTGATCAGCATAAACCCATATGCATCCGAAAGTGCTGGTCCATACGCTGGTAGCAACTGTCAGATACTTGTTCTTCTTCTGTGCCTTAGGGATATATGCGCTCGATGCGATATCATAATCCTCGCACACTGCCTTAATCTTTCCATCCTTCAGGCGAAATACCTTGATTCCCAGAAGAACGGCATCTTCGTTTGAATAGTAGCTGGTAATGATCTCTTTGGTAGAATCGGTAGAATCGATGTCGATAGCCTGGAAATTGATATATCCTAAAGTCCAGAGAACATCATGGTGTCTGTGCTCCTCGGGTTCTTCGGGATTATACTCGATTTTCCTGCCCTCGCTGTAAGCCTTCTTGCCGTTTACAGTGAACTCCAGGGTATACTCACTGGTCTCGTCATCAATATCATTGATGGAGTAGTCATAGGTGATGATATCTTCCTCGCCGTCTCCGTCGAAATCATCAACAAAAGTTTTGTCTTCTGCCTTAAGTGTATAAGCACCTATAAGCGCTGTAAAACCTAAAGCAAAAATACCGCATAACAATGCTTTGAACAATTTTTTCATACATATTCTCCTTTGGAAAAAATATTTGTTACCGGCAGTTATTATATATCTTTACCTCTCATTAGTCAACACTAAGATTGTTTAGATTGTTTACCAAAATTCCGGAGTTATAGTAAAAAGAAGTATGTTCGACCAAATGGTATACTGCGGCCACACAGTCTGCAAAATTCTCTGCAGTCGGATTTCCCCGGGTATATACCGTACACACCAGTTTCAATATCTGATACTGAAGCAGTAGTCCCCAAAATGCATCAGGGATCCCGATCCTTTTATCGCAGTACGGGAAGGAGGAATATACCATATTATTGAACAAAAGATTCTCTAACCAGACTTCCCAGTCCGGATAATGCTCGGTAAAAAGCTTAAAATCTTCATTATATATATGTACGGATTCTTCATCGGCCCCTGCATAACGCTCAAACGCCTCCGATACGTAGGGCTTTAGGGTATCAGAAGTCTCGAGAAGCTCGTGGAGTACCTGAAGCAGTGCCTTAAGTTCGATTCCGGACGCATGCTCTGTCCCCAGCAAATCCCCTACTTTAAGTATCCTGTCATATAAACTTACCGATTTATCACAAATGATCTCCCTTGATTTTTCTGCCAAGACCTCAAAATCTTCCGACAGAGTTTCCTCAATCTCGGCTTTGATATGATTCTTTAACGGTTTCATCCCGAAGGTGATCCGTTCTTCGGTCATCAACATCTCTGCTATGGCTTCGCAGCTGGCGGAGCAGACCACCTGAAGACGGCCGTTTACTTTTTTATAGCTTCTGGGATACACCCTGCATGTCTCGGGAATCGCCTCTTCCCCGCATTCCTTCTGCAACATACACAATCCGTCATCTCCCAGCATCCTGCATTGTCCCCGCCAATCCGGTTCTATACATCTGAATCTCTCAGGAGTAGGGATCTCCGGTTCATAAAAGGCACTTTCGAGCTTTAAGTGCAGTTCTTCAGAGCACTCCATCCCTATCAGCCTAAAGTATTCCTCCCTTGTAACCGCAATCTTCCAGCCTTTGCAGCATGCATTCCTGCACTCCCCGCATTTACACGAAAATGAGCTAAAATAATCCGGCACCAGCCATTTTTCTTCTTCCATAAATACCACCTAGAATCCAAGTCTCACGATCTCATCCACGAGATTTCTTCCGTAATTCTCGGTTCCCAGGCAATTCGGATGGAGATTATCTATATAGTACTCAGAAAGATGCGGAACAAGCCTGAACCCGTCCACCACCTTTACATTCTTGTATTTTCCGGCTATCTTCTTTACATTCTCACAAAATTCTTTGAACTTTTCTATCTTATCCGGCCTATCCCCGCGCCATATAGGAGATATGCAAAGAACCGGTATTTCCGTCCCGTAGACTTCGAAAAGCCTCTCATAATATTCCTCAACATCCTTCATGGTCTCGCTTTCAAACTGGTTGGTCCCGAGAGCCACTATTATTTTATCAGGACCATACCCTTCCATCTTCATCAGAGACTTCTTATCATATACGTATCCGCCGATACCCTGATTTATAATGTCGTAGTTTAAGAACCTGTTTGCTATGCTCACATATGTCTCGGCAGACCTGAGCGGTCCGTATCCTTGAGTGATGGAATCCCCGAGCCAGAGAACCTTCTCGTTCTTTTCTGCTTTTGTATATGAGGCATTTATCATAAAGTTCTTTATAAGTATGGTAGCATCCGCCGGAAGATATATAATTACATTCTTCATCCCTGAAGGCAGTGTCCACTTTAGTGAGCCTTCTTTCTCCAGGTCTTTCACGTAACGGATATCCGTTGCCAGTCCGTCTACATACAATTCAAATGAATCCTCGGAACCTTTCCATAAAAACTTATAATCAAAAGAAATACTTGTCGCTTCGGTGGTAAACTCCAAGGTCTTCGCCGTAGACGCCATACATCTGTCATACCAGAAATCAAAAGCTCCTTTGAAATACTCCATCTGCTCTTTTGAGTACTGAAAAGACTGAAGATATCCGTCTTTTGTTTCCTCAAAAAAGTATGCTCCAAAATAAATATTCTTTAACTCACTGTTAGTCATCTTATCCTCCAAAAAATCCATACTCTTTATAGTTTCAAATTAACTTAATCTGCATAAAGTTCCCGTTCTTTACAAACCCGAAATCGGTGTATAGCAGAACCCCCATATCGGAAGCCGTAATCTGTACCGTACCGCACCCGTAGTTTTTAGCTTCTTCCACGACTTTTGCCAGCAGTTTCTTCGCTATACCCATACGGCGGTAATCCGGATTCGTATACATGCTGGACAGCAGCCCTATCCTTCCGCTCGGACACCCAAAGTACGGTGGTTTTTCCACAAATGACATACCGCTGGTCCCGATGATCTTATCCCCATCCACAGCCAGCCAGGATACAAAGGTTCCGTCTGCCATATGCCTTTCATAGTAATCTTTCAGAGCCGGCACCAGATCAAAATCCTCGGTAGCTCCTTCCTCACGGAGCTGTTTTATCCTCATGCTGATAAAAGTATCCAAATCATCAGATACCATCTTCCTGTATATGATATTCATAATATTCATAACCCTCTGTTTTAGTCAATTTTGTTATATCTCCATATCAAAACAACTTCTTGACTTAACATACGGCCTTACCTTACCGTCCGCTACAGCCACATGCTCGGGATGAACGGCATATCCTTTTA
>JAEEKN010000160.1 GCA_016282435.1 Lachnospiraceae bacterium
ATAGCGAATGTAGCCTGCTCCATGAACCTTCATTATCCATGGATGCTGTATGCCGGGATATATGTCGGACTTTTGGCAATATACTTTGCAGTCAATGCACTTCTCTTGAGAAAGATTAACAGGATAACTCCTGCAGAGGTATTAAAAGACAGGGAATAAACAAGTGAGATTACAAGATAATACGGCTTCGAGGTCTTGATAATACATATCATTTTGTGTTAGCATAAGCATACAGAGAAAAACTGTACTACCATCGGAGGAGGATAAAAAGTTTGAAGGAAATACCTTCAAACTTTCATCGGTGCCGCGGCAAGCACGTCACCGATGGGCACCATGCTTGCGCAAGGTACATATGATGACAAACCAGAATGATACTTACAAACTTTCTAACGGAGTTGAGATTCCGTGCATAGGATTTGGAATGTGGCAGACACCTGATGGGGACGTGGGTGTAAAGGCTGTTAAAAGCGCTATCGAAGCAGGCTATACTCACATTGATACAGCTCAGGCATACAGGAATGAGGACTGTGTAAAATATGGCATTAAGGAAAGCGGGGTAGACAGAAAGAAACTCTTTATCACTACAAAGCTTTGGAATAACAGTCATAGTTATGACCTCGTTATGAGTTCGTTTGAAGAATCTTTAAGACAACTGGGGACTGATTATGTAGATCTATTCCTGATACATTGGCCTAATCCTGCACCTTTCAGGGATCACTGGGAGAAGGCAAATGCAGAAAGCTGGAAAGCTATGGAAGAGCTTTATGAGGCCGGAAAGATTCGTGCAATTGGTATAAGTAACTTCAGAAAGCATCATATTGAAGCACTCCTTAAAACTGCAAAGGTTAAACCTATGGTAAATCAGATCAGACTGTGTCCGGGTGAGACCCAGGATGAGACCGTTGAGTACTGCAGATCACAGGGGATGATCCTTGAAGCATATAGTCCTCTTGGAACAGGTAAGATATTTGATGTACCTGAGATGAAGAAACTTGCTGATAAATATGGTCGGAGCATAGCTCAGATATGTATCCGCTGGAGCCTTCAGAGAGGGTATCTGCCTCTGCCGAAGTCAGTTACTCCTTCAAGGATTGAGGAAAATCTTAAAGTATTTGATTTTGAACTTGAAGAAGCAGATGTACAGCTGATAGCAGGACTTACAGGCTGTGTAGGTTTGTCAGGAAATCCGGATACAATGCCGTTTTAACATACTAAATACGCTTAAACTTACTAATATTAAGAGCCAAAAGGCTCTTTTTATTATTCATTGGTATAAGTTTAACTTTTTACTAATTATTTATTTAAAGTGTGTCATATGGAGTAAAAAAGAAAAAATAGAGTAGACAAAATAAAAAACAGATGATATTATTAGCCTCGGCTAACTCAAACAGGGTATGTAAACAATTACATATCGATAAAACCAAAAACGTTTATAGGATAATTATGGAAAAATATCTAAAAGGCAATATAAAGAACAAAAATGATTATTCGGATACATCAGGAAAAGCATATGTGTACTCAATCAGGATCTGGGATGGGGTATTTATCTCGGCGAACTGTATATACAAAGAAGAAATCATTCATAAGGGATCTTCGGAGTATGACATGATATTCATTAACTGCTGTCTTGACGGACGATGTGAAGTTCATTTCCCGGATGATTCCTATGGGTATGTTGAAAAAGGAATGCTAAGCATAGATACAATGCTGCCTAAGGAAGGATATTTTTATCCCGGAAAAAAGTACGAAGGATTTGAATTTGTGATAATCCCGAAACTGGCATCAAAATGTCCGCTGAATGATTTTGGACTGGGAGAAAAAACACTTGGTTCATATATAGTAAACGGCAAGGGATTTATGGGTACCATGTCAGAACAACTCATGTCCCTTTGTGAAAAAATATATAAACACATTTTGGATGATAATACTGCTTTAGAAGATCTTCGTCTTTATACTTTGGAATTCCTTTCAATGCTAAAGAATGGGGAGACTAAGAAGCATATAAGCAAAAGATATGTTACAAAAGGACAGCGCCATATAGCAAATGCTACAGAGAAAATGGTCACAAAGGATCTCTCGGAGCATATAAATATATCTTCGATAGCCGAGTCGCTTGGACTTGCTGACAGTACAGTTAAAAAGTACTTTGAGGCTGTTTACGGAGTAACAATTTCGGAATATCTAAAGAACAGAAGGATGGTTTTGGCAGAAAAACTATTATCAGAATCAAAGGAAAGCGTAGGTACTATAGCGGGTATGTGCGGATATATTAACCAGGCAAAATTTGGAGCGGTATTTAAGGCACATACAGGAAGTACACCATTGGAATATCGGAGATTGAAAAAAATTATATAACATAAAGGAGATGTAAACTGATGGTTTTGACAGAAGCAAAGGAAGGAATGACAGGACGTATACGTTCCGTTGGAGGTACTCCGGAATATCAGAGGAGAATAACCTCCGTTGGGCTTACCCCTGGGTGTGTGTTCAATGTAATACAAAACAGGACAAAGCAGCCGGTACTTATTTATGCAAGGAATACACAGATTGCTCTTGACAGAAGTGATTGCGAAAAGATTGAGACGGAGGTAGTATCATGAGTTCCGCTATAGCATTGCTCGGACAGCCTAATTCGGGAAAATCAACATTATTTAATGCTCTTACCGGAGCACATCAGCATGTGGGTAACTGGCCCGGAAAAACTGTTGAAAAAAATGAGGGCAGTTTTGATTATGATGGTAAAAGGATAAAGGTTATCGATCTGCCGGGAACATACAGTCTGGCAGCGAACTCTGATGAGGAGATAGTAACCCGTGATTATATCGCCGGTCAGGAGGCAGACACCGTATGCATATTAGCCGATTCGTCACAGCTTGAAAGAAGCTTGTTTATGCTGGCTGACTACGCAGGTATAAGGGTACCCGCACTTTTGCTGCTGAATATGATGGATGTAGCAAAAGTTCAGGGTAAGAACATCGATGCAAAGAAAATATCCAAAAAGCTTGGAATAAGCGTAATCCCGTTTGTAGCACAGGATAAAAAGAATTATAATGAGTTTTTGTCAACTGTTTCAGCAAAGCAGAAAGCTTATCCTGATTACTCCGTATTGGAAGAGGAGTATAAAAAGGAGTTTGGAGAGACATATGCAGATGTATGCCGTATCCTGCCTGAAAACGGAATAGGAGTATACAGTCCATGTTGGCTGTTTGCTAAACTTGTTGAAAAAGATCCTGTAGCGATGCAGTTGGTAGAAGACAAGATCGGTTCCGGAAAATACTCTGAACTTAATAAGATATTATCAGGCATAAAGGATGGATCATCGAGAACAGGCAGCTGCAAGTTTGCATGGATCGATGCCATTCTTGAGGGTTCGGTTAAAGATAGCGGATCAGGGCTTTTAAGAAGTAAGTTTGACCGTATAGCAACATCTAAACGCTGGGGCAAGCCTTTAGCCATAGCGATCATGTTGGGGGCATTGATTCTTTCAATCATATTCGGAATCCCGTTCATGATGCTCGGATCATACATTCCGGGATTGGCTGCTCCGGTTGCAGATGCACTGCTTGAAGCGGGAGCACATCCGCTCCTTGTAACTGTTCTCTGTGATGGTATCTGGACTGCAGTAGGATTTGCGCTTGCAATGAGCGGATATATATTTGGTGCATCCATAGCATTCGGACTTTTGGAAGAAGTAGGTTACATGGCTCGTATTTCGTATGTATTCGATAATACTATGCGCAAACTCGGTCTTCATGGAAAGGCTGTAATGCCTTTTATCTGTTCATTTGGCTGCAACATTGCCGGCAGCTCGGGTACCAGAGTACTTGATACATGGTCTCAGAGGATGACAGCTATTGCTCTTTCGTGGGTTGTTCCCTGTGGCTCGACATGGGGAGTTGTAGGATTGATAGGCTCAGTATTCTTCGGCCCCGGAGTTATCGTTATCATACTGCTGATGTTTGCAATCTCTGCACTCCATTTATTTATTACATCAAAAGTTTTTGGCAAAAAGCTTTTAAAGCCTTCTGACAGGACCGGTATCATTATGGAACTTCCTCCTTATCATAAGCCCAGATGGGGAGCACTTGCAAAGCATGGACTTATCAAGATGAAGGAAGCATTAAAGCGTGCTCTTATAGTTATAACACTTATATCAATAGCTTTGTCATTGCTTTCATATTCAGAGTCGGGAGACTTTACAGAGAGTATACTCGGCAGGATAGGAGAGGCTATAGAGCCCGTAACCATGTTCTTCGGTCTTCGCTGCCAGACATTTATAGCATGGATCGGATCAATGATGGCAAAAGAAGGAGCCCTTGGTGTATTGGCATC
>JAEEKN010000015.1 GCA_016282435.1 Lachnospiraceae bacterium
AGCTCGGATACGAATCAGTAGAGGCTTTGGAAAAGGAACTTTTGGAGTCGGCACAGCAGGAACTTGATGAGATAAAGCCTACCGATGAACAGATAAGGGATGCTTTCTTTAACAGTCTGATAGAAGGCATAGATACCGATGCTACAGGAGCTGAGATAACGGAGACATTAAAGACTGAAAAGCTCGCTGAAGCGGAAAACAAAAAGGGCAGAAAAAAGACTGTAGCAGAAGAGGAGTATAGTGCCGATACCTACTATAATGCATGCAGGTCATACGTAAATGCGCTGAACAGAGTTTCATCGTCTGAGCTTACAGAGCTTTATCAGAAGATGGGCTTTACTATGGAAACCGTTATGAAGCTGATGGGAACGGACGAAAGTATTCCGGATTATAATCTTAAACGTAAGATTATGATAGCGGCTGTAGCTTATGGAAGAAATGTAACAGTAACTCAGCAGGAATATGATATTTATATGGATACATTGGCATCAATGTATGGATATCCGGATGGAAATTCATTCTTTGAGGCAAAGGCAAAAATATTCGGACAGCGGTTCTTTGTCGACGCTATGATCGAAGCAAAGGTTATGGATTATCTGTATTCTGTTTCACATATGGATCTGGGTTGATCTGCGTGACATGGGACAGTTAGTGTGTGGATCGCAGATATACATCAATTCTGTGTGACAGAGAAACAGTTCTTTGAGTGAAATTCAGTTTCGGTGGAAAAATAAAAACACTTAAGAAAAAAGTCCCGAAAACCGGGACTTTTTTCTATGAGGGTTAATATATCGAATTATAGATGTTTCTACTTTGAAGCCTGGCGCAGTGCGTAGCGCACAGACATGTCGCTGATAGGTTTTTTATACAGGAGAAGGCTTATAATATAGCCGACAAGTGCTCCGATGAGTATTAATCCTAATGATACCGCAATCAGTAAAACAGGATTACTTCCGTTTATAAGGAGTTTACCTGTGATATTTATAAATACATTGGTGGTTGAACCGAAGACTAATACTGCTATTACGGAGACAGCTATGATCACCATAGAAATGATAAAGGATTTATACGAAATAGACAAATAAACGGAAAACAGGAAAAACCATAGTGCCATGAATAATATCGTACTGTATGTATTGGTATAGGTAGTGTTATTATCCTCCAAAAACTGAGGAGTGATACGTATGAGCCTGATAGTTACATAGACCGCAAAGTTAAAGAGGCTGGTGATAAGTGTAACAACAGTGGGAGCAACGGTCTGCAGCCTTTTCTTCATGGGAGAGGACTGTACCAGTCTTGAAACTGTGGTTGTGAATACGAGCTGGTAGAAATACATGGCTGTAAGTGCAAGATAAAGGCAGGCCAGTGAATATGAGCTGCTGTGGCCTGAAAAGTCAGTAAACTCAAATAATATTCCCAGGACAAAGAATATGATCGCAAGTATGAATATCATTTTTGCCTGAAGGGCATATTTCATCATTTTAAAATATTTTACAAGGTCTTTCATGATTTTTGCCTTTCTTAAAATTATAAATTCTTAAATGTTTATGTATCGCTAAAACTTGATACATATCCTTTTACGCAGTCTTTATATAATATTATGGCTGTGATGATGCTCAATGCTTCTATTACTGCAAATGATATTATCGAAGGCATTGTATAGTCACTCATGTTCTCGGGCAGCAGGAAGCTATACATTAACAGAAAAACTGTAGATATCATAGAGCATATATAACATATAGCTATCTGTACGGCCAATGTAAGCGAGATCCTTCTGGAAATAATGAGAGTAACGTTCATAGTTAGCTGCGATATCGGAAGGTATATGAGCAGTATCAGGAGTGAAGAGATAAGTGTCTCACTATCAATAAAGTATATTATTTCTGCCAAAATATATCCGAGATAACTGAAAATCAGACATAAATGCTTTAACAGCAGATCGGTTTTCAGTGCATTCTTGAAGAAGTCAAGGCCTTTGAAGGAGGACTTTACAAACTGCATACTTTTTACTTTCCTGGTGCTGGTACCGGAAAAAGCGAAATAGTCAGTGAATACGGTGATCAGAGGTGCACCTGCAGAGATTACGACTATGCCGGCACTTCCAATGTAAATGTCAGCCAGAAAACCGATACCTATGAAGAACAGAAGGGTCACAACCTGAATTATTTGGTACATCAGGGATGTAAAAGCAAGATAAGGTGATTTTTTCATTTTACGTGCCTTTCTATTTGATAAGTGAATTCTTTTTCATAACTGCAACGCTGATCTTGAAAAGGGAAGGGGTTTCCGTTGCTATATCAAGACCTGCGAGCTTGTCAAGATTTTCTGCCAGGCATATGCCCTCAAACCCGTAATTTGACTGTGACATGGTGTAGAGAATGGGACGTACCTTTTCGACATCTTCTCTTTCTCCCTTTACTACTATGTATTTTTCCTTCAGATCCTCCACAAATCCCTGCTCAACGATCATTCCATGTTCCATGATTATGGCATAATCGGTAACATTTTCCATATCTGAGATGTTGTGTGTTGAAAAGAATACGGTTTTGTTTTCGCCGCTGTTTATATAGTCACGGATAAGCTCACAGAGCTTGTCACGCATAAGAGGATCGAGAGGAGATGCAGGCTCATCCATGATGAGCAGATCTGTTTCGCGGGACAGAACGCCTGCCAGCATAAGCTTTGTTTTGGTACCATCGGAGAGAGCACTGACTTTTTTATGCTTGTCAAAGCTTGCGGACCCGAATATGGCAAGATCATCGCAGTATTTTTTAAACTTAGCGCTGTCAAATTTATCGAATATGATCGAGGAGATATCCGCTATCTGTCCCACTGTCCAGCTGGGAAGATAGTAGTTATCTGTACCGGTATAGCCGATACGTTCCTTGACCTCAGGGGTATTGTCGAGCTCTTTTTCGCTATATTTGCCAAAATAATTGATCGTCCCCTGATAGTCTGAGCGTATACCCGTAAGAATGTTTAAGAGAGTGGTCTTTCCGGCTCCGTTTTCTCCGATAAGGGCTGTCGCAAACCCCTTGGGAAGCTTAAACTCGGGTACATCAAGTGTGAAATTCTTGTATTTCTTGATTATGTTCTTTGCCTCTATTACGCTGTTCTGGTCCATGATAGTCTCCTTAGGTGTTTTAATGTAATCTTTTGATATGATTTATTTTGATGTGACGAGAGATCCGTCCTTATGTCATCATTGTCATTCTTAAGCGACGAAGGATTTATTATATACTCATAGAAAGTAATGTCCTCAGCATTTCTATCAGTTCTTCATTACTCATGCCCGCTATTTTCGCGGCCTCTATGGCGCTTGTCAAAGAGTCTTCGACCTTTCGCAGGTGCTGCTCCCTTAACATCTCCGAATCCTGCGCATTGACATAGAAGCCCTTGCCCTGGGAGGCTGTGACAAGCCCTTCGGCTTCAAGCTGTTCGTATGCCTTCATAGTGGTGATAACGCTTATCCTTAAGTCCCTGGCCAGTTCTCTTATGGATGGGAGATATTCACCCTGTTTGTATTTACCGGCGAGTATATCGGTGCGGAACGCATCCGCTATCTGTTTGTAGATCGGAATCCCGTTGGTTTGTGATATTTTCAATTGCTCACCCCTTTTTTACTGCTATAGCATCGGACACAAGAGTGCCTGTTTTTTTTGTCGACTGTTTATATGTTATATATACACCTATTACAGTTGGATGTCAACAGTTTTTTAAAAAAAATTTATGACAGAGAAATACGGTGTATGGCTGCCCGGTTTTTTTATATTTCATCAAATTTTCATTTTGCTCAGCTTCAGATTTTGCTATAATATATGTGTATCTTTATGCACTGCGCGGGGTAAAGAATCCGCGCTGGCATGCCGATACAAGCATGGGATCACATTCTCATGAGAAGGAGGTGTTGATCGTATGTGTAGGGAGATGGAGGTTATAGTTCCTGTAAAGGGTAAAGGTAAGGCTATGCCCAGCCTTACGAGGCAGATAATCGCACACTCTTAAAAATCGGCGTGAACTTTGACTCAAAGGAACGAAATTTAAACGGATGGCAGGTATGTAAGTGACAGATGTTCATGAACAGTTTGATAAAAGCCGCATTGGTGATGATTTTCTTTGTCTGCTTTTTATCTTCATGTGATACAACAGAAACTTCAACGGATTATGCAGCAGATAATTGGATTGATTCCATTACAGATGAGAATGGTGTATATATCGGGCAGGATAAAGAAGTGCCCGGATACTATAAGCGTATCGGTGTTGTTAAAATCGGCGGAACATATGAAGATATGCTGGAATTGCGAGATATAGAAAAACAGGGATATTTTGTTGCTAATGATGATGGTACGGCATTCTTTGAACTTGATGGAGAGAAAACAGAATTTGTTTTTGACGGTGCGTATTTTTATTTGAGTGATGATACGGAAAGGTCCAATGGGTTTCGCTATACTTGTATAAATGGAAGACTCATTATTGATGATGGAACAACGATAACACAATATTTAAGGCTCACGGATGAAGAACTTGCATCTTATCCGGAGAGCAATAGAACGGATAAAGAACAATAACTTTCTATTTGTCAGGATGATAAAGAAAAGTAAGTTGCTTTTTTGTAATATGTATGGTATGCTATAACATAGTGCTTTGTAAGGCAAAGAGATTGTTTCCGGTCATAGATAATATGAGGTAATGTATGAGTGATTATCGTAAAGTAATAGCCGTATGCGGAGTATGGCTGTACGAGGAAAAGGAATACAGCTTCATAAGTGAATTAAACAGGTTATGCAAGGACAGGGGCTATGTGGTCATGGCATTCAATTTCTCAATAGATACGCTCGATGTAAACGAGGATCTGATGAGAGAAAGAAAGCTGATGGATCTTATGTGCCATCTGAACTGCGCAGCTGTTATTATCATGGGAGAAACGATCAAAAATGATATGATGCTCGATTTTATCATGAAGACCGTCGCCAAGATGAAGGTACCTGCGTTTGCCCTCGATAAGGAGATTGACGGATGTATCAATCTTTCATTCAGATTTGGCGAAGCCTTTAAAGAGATTGTCCGTCATGTTATAGAACATCATGGCTGCCGCAGAGTAAATATGATAGCCGGGATCAAGGGCAATGAGTTTTCTGAAGAGAGAGAGCGCGCATATAAAGAAGTACTTCAAGAGTACGGGATCCCTTTTGATGAGAAAAGATTTTCATATGGGGATTTTTGGGATATACCGGCTAAAAAGGCCACCGCGGAGTTTCTGGAATATGATATCCCGGAGGCTATAGTGTGCGCAAATGACGCTATGGCCATAGCATGCTGTAATTATCTGAGGGAAAAGAATATCAGGGTGCCTGAAGATGTGATAGTTACCGGATTTGACGGCATAGCCAGCGGAAAGGTGAACTATCCGTCCATATCGACAGCGGAACCGGATAATGAGGCACAGGCCCTTTTAATATTTGATTTATTGGAAAAGATCGGTAAAGGCGAAGATATTGATATAAAATCTATAAAATATACCGATTATAAGGTTGTTGAAAATCAGTCCTGCGGCTGTACCAAACAGGATGACAGGCAGACAATAGACAGGATGAGCGGGCTCGCGCAGGCCTTTAATGACAGAAAGTGGTCAATGATGGCCATGAATAAGCTTCTGCTTTTTTCAAATGATATGGAAAAGCTGACGGATATCACGCCGCTGCTGGCGGAGAGTGTAGGGCTGTGGCTGCAGCATCTGTATTTTGTCGGTATTTACGAGCAGTTTGTGAGAGATGGTACACAGGATGACATAAAAGACGGATATGTTTCGGATGATTCATGTGTGTCCATACTCAGGATGGAAGATTTTAAGAATGTCACTGATACCACACCATTTAAGGAAAGCGAGCTTATGCCCGGTTTTAAAGAGGCGCTTAGGGATGATAACGGTTATGATATGTTTATGATCAGGCTGCTGCACACAAAATCGGCGCTTTACGGATACCTGATCGAAGGCTTCAGAAACGCTGATGAAAGATGTATGAGGAGATGTGAGGAGTTCGGTCTTTTCCTGTCTACCACCATCGGCGCGGTACTGAAAAACCAGAAGCTGATACAGCTTAACGAAAAGCTGAAGCAGATAAACAGGGAGATGGAGAAGGTATCCATACTTGACTATCTGACAGAGCTTTATAACCGGAGAGGTTTTTATGATGAGCTTTATAAGCTGGTACATTCAGAGGATAATAAGGGTAAGTATCTTACGTTTTTCTCCGTTGATATGGACGGCTTAAAGATCATAAATGATTCTTACGGGCACAATGAGGGGGATTTCGCTCTAAAGACTCTGGCTGTCGCTATCAGAAATTTCGCGGTCAGGAACGGTATATGTGCCAGATACGGCGGAGATGAATTTGTCTGCGCGATCATCACGGAACAGGCGACATCCTTTACTGCGGATGTAGTCAGACAGCGTTTTCAGGCGACCTTTGATAAGAGCAGGGAGCTTGCCGCAAAACCGTTTAAGATCAGTGCCAGTATAGGCGGGAGATGCGGGCGTATAGATGAAACACTGAACTTGGAGGAGCTTATGAGACTGGCCGATGAAGCGATGTATGCGGATAAGATGGCCAGACGAAAAGAAAGAAAGTAATATATAATACAGATCAGAGGGATGTTTCTGAAATGAATTTTCAATTTCGGAAACATCCCTCTGTTTTTATAAAGAATTACTGGTTTACCCACTCTTCAAATTCGTTTACCGGCATAGGCTTTGCAAAATGATATCCCTGGAAAAGGCGGCAGCCCATATCCAACAGCATCCTGTACTGCTCGCCGGTTTCGACACCTTCGGTAAGGGATACTATACCAAGGTCGGAGTTCATGTTGATGATATTATGCAATATTTTCTGAGCTCTGTCGTTTACCTGAGACCTGTTGAGGAAGCCCATATCTATCTTTATGATATCAACGGGCATATCCTTTAACATGTTCAGTGAGGAATAACCGCTTCCGAAATCATCGATTTCAACTATAAAGCCGGCCTCACGGAAATCATTCATGATCCGCATGCGGTATCTGTTGTCATCCATCATAACGGATTCAGTGATCTCTATCCTGAGCCTGCTGCGGTCTATATTATATTTATCCGCATAACTTATTATAACGGATACTACATCCATAAAATAGAAGTCCTTGGGAGAAATATTTATAGATACGAACAGATTAAGCCCTTCTTCTTTCCATTTTGCCAGGATTTCACAGGCGCATCTCCACATATATTTGTCAACCTCAGCTATCATTCCGTTTCTTTCAAATACAGGAACAAATTTGGCCGGAGAAAGAAATCCGAGCTGGGGATGTATCCAGCGGACAAGAGCTTCTGCTCCC
>JAEEKN010000161.1 GCA_016282435.1 Lachnospiraceae bacterium
AAACGCCTTCAGCGTTTCCTCGGTAACAAAACGATGCTTCGCATCTCATTTCAGTCGGGGCTTGAACCCCGCCTGAAACGAAGATCTCCCCCCACCTTCGCTACGCTAAGAGGTGGGGGATATCTTCTGTTTTGTTATAATCTACATTAATACTTTTAGTCATTACAACAGTATACTAAAGGTTATTTCAAGAATCCCGACCTACAATATCGTCAGTTATAAACATCGCATCCCCGAATGAGAAAAACCTGTATTTTTCCTGTACCGCGGCATCATATGCTTTTAACACATTCTCTCTACCGGCCAGTGCACTTACCAGCATAATAAGCGTGGACTCAGGCAGATGGAAATTCGTGATGAGACAGTCCAGTACCTTAAACTTATATCCGGGATATATGAATATCTCAGTATCTGCACTCCCAGGACGAACTATTCCGTTTTCATCTGCAGCAGACTCTATGGTACGGCACGATGTGGTTCCTACACATATTACACGGCCACCGTTCTTCTTACAGGAATTTATCTTATCTGCCGCTTCCGGTGTCACTATATAGAACTCACTGTGCATATGGTGATTGAGTATATTATCTTCTTTTACGGGACGGAAAGTACCGAGTCCTACATGGAGCGTAACTTCAGCTATATCCACGCCCTTTTCCCTAATGGTCGCCAAAAGTTCCTTTGTAAAGTGCAGACCTGCCGTAGGTGCAGCTACCGAACCCTCATGCTTCGCGTACACAGTCTGGTATCTGTCACGGTCCTTTAATTCATGTGTAATATAAGGAGGCAGGGGCATCGTACCGAGCTTATCCAGAATCTCTTCAAAGATTCCGTCAAAGTCGAATCTTACGATTCTGTTGCCATCATCCTTCACTTCTTCTATAACGCCTTTTAGTTCTCCGTTACCAAAACGGACCTTCGCACCGGTTCTGAGCTTCTTCCCGGGCTTTACTATGGTCTCCCATCTATTACCGTCTATTCTTTTAAGCAGGAACACTTCTACCGCACATTCCTTGGGCTGTTCACCCACCCACTTTTTCTTCTTCAAGGAAGTATTTCCATCATTCTCCGACTCATCGATATCTTCATTATCATCCGATACGACTCTCGTACCAATGAGTCTCGCAGGGATTACCTTTGTATTGTTTATGACCAGGCAATCTCCTTTACGAAGCATTCCTACTATAGACTCAAAATGATCATGTCTGAACTCCCCTGTGTTCTTATCCAAGACCAGGAGTCTAGATGAAGACCTCTTCTCCAAAGGATCTTGAGCTATCAACTCTTCAGGTAATTCATAATAAAAATCCGATTTTTTTAATTCTGTAGTTTCCATATCTTTTCCTTATAGCCTTCCACAATAAATCAGTATAGAATATAGCATATCCATATGATTAAATCAAGAACAAAACCATCAAAACAGATCCAGCATACTGTCAAGGTATATCTCTTCACGTACTTTTAACTGATACTCCGGTTTTGTCATATAATAAAGCAGGAATTCCAGTATCACTGCACTGCCTAGGCTACGTCCTTCGATTTTGAACTGTGTAAACCCGTGAGGCAAATATATGTTTTTTATATCATCGATGCCTATGAATGCAGGATTCTTCATTGCTTCTGAGAAACGATATCCATCTTTGGCATGAGGCGAAACACATATATGCTCTTCGCACTCCCCGCCCAGACACTTCTTGCTCACATTCTCATAACAGTTTTTCCTGTCATAGCAGTTAGGAGAACAACATTCGTTACACAGGAATTCGGCTTTATCTTTTTGTTTTTGGGATAAAGCAAACAGTTTGTCAAACTCCTTATTGAGTCTAAAATCCGGTACTACGTACCTATACTCATCACGGTTTATCTCGTCTTCAAAATCACTAAAGTCCGTTAACACCTTAGTAGTAGATGATACAAAATAAAACTTCTGATACTTTTCTCTGATATATTCCAGAAGCAGATCTGAATATATAATGATACCGGTCTCTGCTGTGCAGTTCTTCTCAAATATTTCACATAAGCGATTACATTTTTTATCCGTCAGGTGTTCATCACGTATCAGAGAATTACTGAAAGTAAGCCTCGGAGAAATGTTATATTCATTTACGAGAGATATTACGTTCTCAGGCTTTTCGTCACCAAATCCTACCCTGCCACCGCCCCATATACAGTCTGCAGGTGCACCGTATATCGAACCTATCTCTGCCCAATCATTGAAATATTCCCTATGTTCCCTGTAAAGAGCCAGAAACTCTTTATAGAAGTCATAGAATTCAAAAAGGCCCGGCAAATGATAATATGCTTTCATAATTCCCAGCTTCTCTTCGGTTTTCTCATAATCTCTCATCTACGCATCTGCACCTCAATAGTCATCTATGCACCTATACCTCAATAAGTAAGTCCAAATCCTCTTTCGTACAGCAGTTCATCGCTAAATACTACGGCTCCATCGTCATCAGTACTTATCTGCGGTATATTTACCGGAAGGTGCCCGTAAGGGGTAACGATACCGAATATGGCATCCAGAGCTGCCAGCACATTTGCATTATACGAGGACTTATCTGTCTTTGACTCACCCCGGGCTGTGGGATCCATATTTAATCCGGCGCTCATGTATGACAGGATGACAGCATCTGCTTCTGTATATCTTGCGGCATCATACGGCAGATTGCTGCTCAGCAATATCACTTTACCGTTTCCTTCATGAGCAGCCTTTATCGAAGAATATACACCTTTAAACTGAACAGAATCGTTTTCCATATTTTCAGGCTTCTTCACAGCCGATATAACTATCAAAACATCTGAATCAGTTATAGTCTGCCTCATGTTTTTTGTGAAGTGAAGTTCTTCTTCATCATCTTCATTTATGTCTATGTAATAATCTGTTACTACATTCACATCCGCGCTTAGTATACCGTCTTTACGCAGTTTGGAGATCTCATATTCCATGGAGGTGATATCTTCGCTGTATTTGCTGAGTATCACGATATTTTTCACATCCGACGATAATGGAAGAACATTGTCTTCGTTCTTTACTAATGTTACAGCATGTTCAGCTATAGTTTTTTCTGTGGCATGATGGATAGCGGAGCCTACTGTATCCAAATCTTCGGTTTCACTGCCGGTCTCAGCTTCAATCTCAGTGTTTTTATCCACGTCTGTTAATAATATCCCGTATTTCTGCTTTATTCTCAGTATCCTCTTAACACTTCGGTTTATCTGTTCTTCCGATATTGTTCCGTCCGCTACTTTTCCTGCTATTCCGTCTATATATTCATCATAATATGTCACAGCATCTGTATCCTTCATATCAAGAGGAAGCAATAGCATATCCACATCGGCGTTTATGACTTTTTCTGCGATATTTACACCGTACTCGACAGAACCTGTTTCTCCGGGCACCAGCCCTGAAGTTCTGATAGCATCCATCTCGAGAGCATCGGTCACTACCACACCCTCAAAGCCCATGTCTTCTCTTAAGATATCGGTAATTATCTTTTTAGACATAGTGGCAGGATAGTACCCTAAAGTTTTGCCGTCACCGTATGTGACTTCCTCATCTATTTTGGGATAAGTTATATGAGCAGTCATTATCATGTCTGCCCCGTTTTTTACTGCCTCACGGAAAGGTATCAATTCCATGGAATTTATCTCTTCATATGTTTTTTCCACAGAAGGCGTATCAATATGACTGTCCTTACCTGTATC
>JAEEKN010000162.1 GCA_016282435.1 Lachnospiraceae bacterium
AAGGGTATCCCCATGGTTCCGGGCTGTGCAAATCCGAGTGACATAGAAGCCGCACTGGAATTTGACCTCGAGGTGGTAAAGTTCTTCCCGGCGGAAGCTCTGGGCGGACTTCCTCTGATAAAGGCTATGTCGGCGCCTTACGGAAATGTAAAGTTCATGCCCACGGGCGGTATAAATGCGTCAAACATTTGTAAATATCTGGAGTTTAAGAAGGTTATAGCCTGTGGCGGAAGCTGGATGGTGGACAAGAAGCTGATAGCTGAAGGCAGATTTGACGAGATAGAGAAACTTTGCAGGGAAGCGGTTGAATTGGTTAAGAATGTGTGATCAACCAGCTTAATTTTTAGAGAAAAAGAGGTATAAAGATGAAGAGAGTAGTTACATTCGGTGAGATAATGCTCAGACTTGCACCCGAAGGATATTACAGATTTGTTCAGGCTGAGAAGTTCGGAGCTACATTCGGCGGCGGAGAAGCAAATGTAGCTGTTTCGCTTGCCAACTTCGGTATGGATGCCGTATTTGTCAGCAAGGTTCCGAAACATGAGATAGGACAGGCTTGTGTGAATTCACTCAGAAGATTCGGTGTGGATACCGATGAAATCATAAGAGGCGGTGACAGACTTGGAATTTACTACCTGGAGAAGGGTGCCAGCCAGCGTCCTTCAAAGGTTATATATGACCGTGCAGGTTCTGCTATTTCACAGGCTACAAAGGATGAGTTTGATTGGGATGATATTTTGGAGGGAGCTGACTGGTTCCACTTCACAGGCATCACTCCCGCACTGGGCGACGGTGTTGCAGAGATCTGTCTCGAGGCTGTAAAAGCAGCGAGAGCAAAAGGCATCACAGTGAGCTGTGATCTTAACTACCGTAACAAACTCTGGTCCAAAGAAAAAGCCGGAGAGGTTATGGGAGAGCTTTGCAAGTATGTCGATGTATGCATAGCAAATGAACAGGATGCAGATGATGTATTCGGGATCAAAGCCGGAAATACAGATGTTACAACCGGTAAGGTAAATCATGAAGGTTACAAGGATGTGGCAAAACAGCTGGCTGACAGGTTCGGATTCAAGAAAGTAGCGATCACTCTCAGAAGTTCGATCTCTGCCAATGATAACAACTGGGCAGGTATGTTATATGATGGAAAAGATTTCTATTTCAGCCGTTCATATCCCGTTCATATCGTAGACCGTGTAGGTGGCGGAGATTCATTCGGCGGCGGACTGATATATGCTTCACTTGAGAACTATTCAGGTCAGGATACCATCGAATTCGCTGTAGCTGCAAGCTGCTTAAAGCATAGTATCGAGGGCGACTACAATATGGTAAGTGTTGATGAAGTAAAGAAGCTTGCCGGCGGAGACGCATCGGGAAGAGTTCAGAGATAAACAGTTTTAGATATTGAGTAATATTATGAGAATGATATGGACCGGCAGGATGACTGCCGGTCTGCGTATAATAGAAAGGCTAAGGTTGAAAAATGACTGATACATCAAAAATTCAAGACATTAAGTTCATGGGAGATGATTTTCTTCTTAACAGCGAATATGCGAAAATACTCTATCACGGATATGCTGAGAAGCTGCCGATCATAGATTATCATTGCCATATCAATCCAAAAGAAATCTATGACAATATCCGTTTTGAAAACATTACAAAGGTTTGGCTCGGAGGCGATCATTACAAATGGAGACTGCTGAGGGCAAACGGTGTGGAAGAGAAGTATGTTACAGGCAATGGTTCAGACCATGATAAATTTATAAAGTTTGCCGAAACTCTTGAAAGATGTATAGGAAATCCGGTTCATCAGTGGAGCCATCTTGAACTTAAAAAATACTTTGGTTTTAAGGGTTCTCTTAATTCTGAAACAGCGGAAGAAGTCTGGAATTTATGTAACGAAAAACTTCAAAAGGAACCTGAAAAGATGAGTGCCCGCGGTATTATAGAGCAATCCAATGTGGATGTCGTATGTACTACCGACGATCCGGTGGATTCGCTTGAATGGCATGAGAAAATAGCTCAGGATGCAACAATGAAGACAAGGGTTTATCCCGCATGGCGTCCTGATAAAGCTGTAAATATCGAACTGGACGGCTTTAAGGAATATATAGGAAAGCTGGAAAAAGTAAGCGGAATAAAGATTGATTCCTTAGAGGAACTTTTTAAGGCACTGGATAAAAGACTTGAGCATTTTAAAGAGCACGGCTGTTCCGTGGCTGATCATGGTCTGACGGATCTGCCCGAGCGCTGCGACTTTACCTTACAGGATGCAGATGCTGTATTAAAGAAGGCTCTTTCGGGAGCTAAAGTAAGTGATCATGAAGCAAATATCTATAAGCTCGCTGTTACTGACTATCTGGCAGGAAAATATACTGAGATGAACTGGGTTCTTCAGTTCCATTACGGCTGCAAGAGAAACAATAACAGGAAGATGTTTGCGGCCATTGGTCCCGATACCGGATATGATGCGATACTTGGTTCTGACAACGGTGCTAGGCTTGCCGAACTTCTGGATATGCTCGCATCGAACGACCGCCTTCCCAAAACCATACTTTACAGCTTAAATCCTAACGATAATGCTGTGATCGAAACTATCATGGGCTGCTTCCAGGATTCTTCCGCAAGATCCAAGATACAGCATGGTTCGGCATGGTGGTTTAACGACAACAGGGATGGAATGGAAGCACACTTAAAGTCGCTGGCCAACGAAGGCGTTCTCGGGAATTTTGTCGGCATGCTCACTGATTCAAGAAGCTTTCTGTCATATACAAGACACGAGTACTTCCGCCGTATACTTTGCAATTTGATCGGGAATTTCGTTCAGAACGGAGAGTATGAATGGAATGAAAAGATACTCGGAAGGATTGTGAGCGACATCTCATATAATAATGCCAAGGAGTATTTCGGGTTCTGATGATCTGTATATTTTGACCGGTATAAATGCTTGTTAAAAAAATTATTATGAATAAAAAAGTGCATATCTTTTGAAACCCAAGGCTTCCCTTTAAAGGGGAAGCTGTCTGCGAAGCAGACTGATGAGGTGTTCATAAGATATGCACTATTATTTTATGTTTCTGATTTTATTAAATATTTATACCGGAATTGGCTAATTCATCTTTATATTGTGCTATCTGCTCCACGAGCTCTTCATCACTGATGAGAGTAATGCGGCCTGCAGCATATTCAGCATCAACCCATTCTTTGATCTTGGTGACTACGGGATGCTTCTTGTCTATCGCTTTATCTCCGTTTAACTTGTACCATCTGTTTATCCAGCAGGCGATACCTGCAAGTCCCGATGTATTTGTAACCGAAACTGCAGCAGGTCTGTTAAGGATCTTATCCGTATCGAAGATATTGTAGATCTCTTCATCCTTTAACAATCCGTCTGCATGTATTCCGGCACGTGTAAGATTGAAATGGCTTCCTACGAAAGGTGTCATGGGAGGCAGATCATAACCGGTCTCGTTTACTATATAATCGGCAATCTCGGTTATGACTCTGGGATCCATACCGTTGAAGTGACCCTTTAGTGAAGCATATTCCATTACCATTGCTTCAACAGGTACATTACCTGTTCTCTCGCCTATACCGAGAAGTGAACAGTTTACAGCGCCACATCCATACATCCAGGCAGTGGAAGCATTGACAACACCCTTGTAAAAATCATTATGGCCGTGCCACTCGAGCATGTCGCTGGTAAATCCTGCATAGTGCTGGAGACCGTAGATGATACCGGATACACTTCTGGGAAGTGCTACTCCGGGATAGGGAACACCGTATCCCATGGTGTCACACGCACGGATCTTGATAGGAATACCGCTTTCATCCGAAAGCTTTCTTAATTCGCTGGCAAAGGGGATAACGAATCCGTAAAAATCAGCTCTTGTAATATCTTCAAAGTGGCAACGGGGGCGAAGTCCGTGGCTTAAACATTCTTTTACGATACCGAGATATTTATCAAGTGCCTGAGCACGGGTGAGTCCCATTTTCTTGAAAATATGATAATCGGAACAGCTTACCAGAATACCGGTTTCTTTTATCCCCAAGTCCTTTGCAAGTTCGAAATCCTGTTTCGAAGCACGGATCCAGGTAGTGATCTCAGGGTATTCATAATCAAGAGACATACATTCCTGCAGAGCGTCACGGTCTTTTTTGGAGTATACGAAAAACTCGGTCTGACGGATCATGCCTTTTTTACCGCCTAGACGATGGAGCATTTTGTAGATATCTACCATCTGCTTCGTGGTATAGGGGGTACGTGACTGCTGACCATCTCTGAAGGAGGTATCGGTGATAAATATATCCTCGGGCATGTTCATGGGAACACGACGGTAGTTAAAAGGGATCTTGGGTACCTCTGTATAAGGATAGATCAGACGGAACAGTTCAGGCTCCGAAACATCCTGCAGCTGATATGAGTATGGATCCTGTTCCAGCAGGTTTGTATTGGGATTGATCGATAATTCGGTAGCTTTGGATCTTTGGTTCATCATTTTATAGTGCTCCTTTCATAAAGGACATCTGTTAATATTTTTTAGACAAGTCTTGCGACACCTGTCTTCTTTGCGGCTTCAGCTACAGCTGATGCAACGGCTTTAGCCACATTCCTGTCAAGAGCTGAAGGAATGATATATTCGGGAGTAAGCTGGTCTGCAGGTATATATTCTGCTATAGCCTTGGCAGCGGCTATTTTCATCTCGTCATTGATATCGGAAGCTCTGACATCGAGAGCGCCTCTGAATATTCCGGGGAATGCCAATACGTTGTTGATCTGGTTCGCGAAATCACTTCTTCCGGTTCCTACTACAGCAGCGCCTGCCTTTAATGCTTCATCGGGCATGATCTCGGGTGTGGGATTTGCCATCGGGAACAGGATAGGTGAAGGAGCCATGGAACGTACCATTTCAGGTGTAACAAGTCCGGGAGCGGAAATACCTATGAAAATATCTGCTCCTTTGAGAACATCGGCTAAGGAACCTTTTCTCATCTGTCTGTTCGTGATAGCTGCCATTTCCTCTTTCTCGGGATTGAGGCCTTCACGGCCCTCATAGATCGCACCGTTTCTGTCACAGAGTACAACATCCTTAAGTCCCATTTTTATAAGAAGCTTAATGATCGCGATACCTGCAGCTCCTGCACCGCTTGTTACGACTCTCATGTCTGAGAGCTTTCTTCCGGTAAGCTTCATGGCGTTCATCATGGCTGCAAGTACGACTACTGCAGTACCGTGCTGGTCGTCATGGAAAATCGGGATGTCGCAGATCTGTTTAAGTCTTCTTTCTATTTCAAAACATCTGGGAGCGGATATATCTTCAAGATTTACTCCTCCGAATGAGCCTGATATAAGGCTGACGGTTTTTACTATCTCATCCACATCCTTTGATTTTACACAGAGCGGTATGGCATCCACATCGCCGAAGGATTTGAACAGAGCACATTTACCTTCCATAACGGGCATTCCTGCTTCGGGACCGATATCTCCGAGACCGAGTACCGCTGTTCCGTCGGTAATGACTGCAACAAGGTTGGAACGTCTGGTCAGGTCGTAGCTTTTGTTTACGTCCTTCTGGATCTCGAGACAGGGCTGGGCTACTCCGGGAGTGTAGGCAAGAGAAAGGTCGTCTCTTGTGTTAAGGGGTGCGCGGCAGATGACTTCAATCTTACCGTTCCATTCATAGTGCTTCTTTAACGATTCTTCAGCGTAATTCATATTATTTACCCCCGGTGGTAAACCGGGTCCTTTCTTTTTCTAATCTAGCACATTATAGCCCAAAGAACGAAGATATGCAACTTCTTTCAAAAAAAAATTGAAAAACTTAATTTCCCTATTGACAAAACAACCAAAAAGCGGTATTATAATTATACACTTTTCAGATGATTATTTATATTTTTTCGGGTTGATTTTTTAAGTTATTTATTTTACTTTTTTATCTGTAATTTCTATTATTCCATTTTTCAGGAGCCTCCCCAGAAATCGGAATTGAGTTTTTGAAGGTTTTATTTTTGTACCTATTTTTGCGAAAACAAGGAGAAAAGCACTATGAAGAGAGTTTTGGCCATCAGAACGGCTGACAGAGACTTTGGGGAGCTGCTTGCAAAAAATTTCAACAAAAGTCCGGATTCATTTTTTCAGACATATGTATTTTCGGAAGCAGAAGCATTCTATGAATTTGCAAAAAGTAACATTATAAATGTGTTATTATACGATGAAAACATAGCTGAACCGGATACGGATGACTTAAGGGCGGAACTTGTGATCTATCTTACGGAGCTGAGTATTGCAGGTGAAGGAGGGACTCCCAGCATATTCAAATACCAGGCTTCGGAAGATATCATGAAAGAGATCATGGTATATTATAACTCGCTTCTGACTCCGGCGGTCACAGGAGTGAAACAGGAACTGCTCATCAAAAAAGTATGCTGTGTATGCTCGCCGGTGGGAGGAGTTTTCAGTTCTACACTGGCACTGGCTCTGGCAAGTCATTATTCCGAAAGTTCTAAAACCGTCTTTATCAGCTTTGATCCTTTTTTTACACTGCCGCATCAGGAGAAGAATCCAAAAGACAGAGACCTGACAGATGTTCTGTTTTATGCTGAAAACCAGTGGGTAAACAAACAGAAAATGGGTGATTTTATAAATTCGTGTACGATAAAAAGGGGGAATTTGGAGATCCTCAGCGGAGTGACACACTGGTTTGATATCTGCGATATGTCTCCGGGGATCACTCATTCCATCATAGAAGGCGTATGCAATACCGGTCTGTATCAAAATGCTGTTTTTGATGTCGGCATATTCGGGGCATCCAGCATGGAGATCCTGCTCGCTTCCGATGTGATATATGTTCCCGTTATCGAATCGCCCCTTTCAAGGAAGAAGATCAACGAATGGAAGAGGCAGATCAGGTATTCCGCAAATGAAGCATTGCTGGATAAGGTCAAAGAACTCCATATGCCGTCGGATGAAGGATTAAAGGGGGAGTATGATTATCAGGATCTTTTGAGC
>JAEEKN010000163.1 GCA_016282435.1 Lachnospiraceae bacterium
ACATATTATCTGGCAACGGTTGATGGGGATCAGCCGAGAGTACGTCCTTTTGGTACAGTGGATATCTTTGAGGGCAAACTCTATATCCAGACCGGTAAGGTGAAGGAGTGTTCAAAGCAGCTCCATAAGAACCCCAAGGCTGAGATATGTGCTTTTGACGGCCCTACAGGTACATGGATCCGTGTATCCGGCAAGCTCATTCCCGATGACAGACGTGAGGCTAAAAAGCATATGCTTGACAGCTATCCTAATTTAAGGGGGATGTACTCGGAGGATGATGATAATTCAGAGGTTCTGTATTTTGAGGATGCGGAAGCTGTATTCTCGTCATTTACTTCAGCTCCCAGAACCGTGAAGTTCTGATTGACGAATTAAAACAGTTCGTTAGTCATCGTAGCTGACAGTTTCCCTCAAAGGGAAGCCTAATATCATCGTGTTAACAGGGAATCAGGTAAATAATAAAAACAGGACTGTCATAGTCCTGTTTTTTTATTATCTGGTCATACGTATAAATGCACCTATGAGTGCATTGGCGCTGGCTTTAATGACGTCAGTGTCGGTTCCGGCGCCCCAGAACATCTTTCCTTCGGGGCTTTCAAGGCCGATATATGAGGCAGCCACACTCTGGGAACCCTGGCCCTGCATGGAGTGCTGCGTAAATACCTGGAGTATGTACTTCCTGCCGGTCAGCTTTTTCAGGGCATTGCTTATGGCACTCAAGTGTCCGTTTCCTTCTGCTTCTATCACAGTCTCGACATTATCTTTCATGAAAGAAATATATATTTTCATATCCTTTCCGGTCGGCATAAACTCATAGTCCGTGATACTGATATATCCTTTTATGTTCAGGTAGTTTTCCGTAAATATCGAGAGTATATCCTGTGAACCGAGTTCCCTGTGTTCCCTGTCCGAGATTCCTTTACATAAGAAGCTCAGTTCTTCGCGCATCTTTGAAGGAAGGGTAAATCCGAAGTTGTTCTCCAGAATGTATCCTATGCCGCCTTTTCCGGACTGGGAATTCACTCTTATGATATCGGCGTCATAGGTTCGTCCTATGTCTGCTGGATCTATGGGGATATATGGCACATTCCAGCGGTGAAGATTGTTCTTTGTACGGTAATTCAGGCCCTTTGCTATAGCATCCTGATGGCTTCCGGAGAATGCGGCAAATACGAGTTCTCCTGCGTAGGGCATTCTCTCGTAAACCCTCATTCTCATGCATTTCTCGAACTCGTCTTTGATCCTGTCCATGTCGGAAAAGTCAAGACCGGGATCTATGCCGTGGGAATAGAGATTCAGTGCCAGAGTCACGATATCCACGTTTCCTGTACGTTCTCCGTTTCCGAACAGGGTGCCTTCGACTCTTTCAGCTCCGGCTAACAGAGCCAGTTCCGTGTCTGCCACTCCGGTTCCTCTGTCGTTGTGGGGATGGAGGGACAGTATGACATGATCCCTGTATTTCAGGTTTTCGCTCATATACTCGATCTGCGATGCATACACATGGGGCATGCTCAGCTCCACGGTAGCCGGAAGATTTATGATGACTTTGTTTTTCTCATCGGGGCCCAATACGTCGAGAACCGCATTGCACACTTCCAGGGCATATTCGGGTTCCGTTCCTGTAAAGGATTCCGGGGAATATTCGAAGCGGAAGTTCCCGCTGTATTCCGACGACAGGGTTTTTACCAGTTTGGCTCCGTTGGCAGCTAAAGCTTTTATTTCTTCTTTTGATTTATCAAATACCTGTTCGCGCTGAACTTTGCTCAGGGAATTATAAAAGTGGATGATAGTGTTTGGTGCGCCTGCGCAGGCTTCGAAAGTTTTCCTTATAATATGCTCCCTGCACTGGGTCAGTACCTGAATGGTCACGTCGTCGGGGATGAGCTTTTGGTCTATAAGAGCCCTCAGAAACTCATACTCGGTCTCGCTGGCAGCAGGGAATCCGACCTCTATTTCTTTAAATCCGACGTCGATCAGAACCTTCCAGAATTCCAGCTTCTCATTGAGGCTCATAGGGACTATCAGGCTCTGGTTGCCGTCCCTCATATCGACACTGCACCATACGGGGGCTTTTTCGATATGGTCCCTGGCGGCCCATTTATTATATGTTTTGTCTACGGGAAAATAGCTTATCCCGTATTTTGACGCATCCATCATTTTTCTTTCCTCGTTTTTATATAATACATGCACTTATTCAAAGTACATGTCCTGTGTTTTTCTTTATACTAAAATAATCTTCATTGATGTGACAATGAGAACGCTTCTTCCTGTCACATTATCCTATATTTTTGCAGTCGGGAAACCATTTTAAATGGTTTTCGGAGTAAACAGTAACATAATAGCAAATATTTACCGGTTTGGCAAATAAAAATATCTTTCGTTTTTCCGAGAAATATGCTAGACTACTATTCGGTAATATAACAAAACAGAAGAGATGCGGAGCATCGTTTTGTTATCGAGGAAACGCTAAAGGCGTTTTCGAGGTGACTTTGACAGGTACAGGAAGGAATACATATGAGTAAGGTTAAATATATTTTTTTCTCGGATCTTGATGATACACTGTTAAATACAAAAAAAGAAGTATTGCCTGATACATACGCTGCACTGAAAAAATTCTGCGATAACGGGAATATTTTTGTGATATGTTCAGGAAGGGGACTGGACAGTGCCATAAAGGTACAGAAGAAATACGGTCTGGAGTTCCCGCACAGTTTTATAGCTGCCTATAACGGATGTCAGATATATGACTGTGACAGCAAAAAGACCATTTTTAAGGTAGGACTGAAGCTTGAGACGGTAAAAGATATTTTCGAGATGGCTGACGAGTACGGGGAGTACGTCCATACCTACAGTGATGAATATATACTGACCTCTAAGGATGATGAGGAGATACAGGATTACCGGTCGAAGGTTTCCACGCCCATCCTTTTCTGTAAGGATCCGACCGAGCACCTCGACGGGCCTCCCTGCAAAGTGATCTGCATCGACCTGCACGACCATGAAAAGCAGGAACGTTTCCGTGCTGCAGTAAGCAAAAAGTATGCTGATGAGATCGATACCATGTATTCGTCCCCTTATTATCTGGAACTGATACCGAAGGGATACGGGAAGGGAACCGCGGTGCGGGAACTTGCGAAACACCTGGATATCCCTATCGAGAATACCATAGCGGCGGGAGATGCCGAGAACGACAACAGTATGCTCATAGCCGCGGGCCTGGGTGTAGCCATGCTCAATGCGCAGGAAGCTACGAAGGCGTCGGCTGACATCATCACCGAAACGGACTGTGACCACGACGGGCTGGTTCCGATACTTATGAAATATTGTTAAAAAGAATCCGGAAAAAACGCTGATACAGGCGGTTTTTTCCGGATTTTTTAATCGTATTTTTAAAAATAAAAAAATAGGCTTGACATCTTGCAAAAAAGATGATATTATGAAAAATGCACGATTGTGTCGAAGTATGCCCTTTCTACTTATTATAGCATATTTTTCGACTGTTGCAAACATATTTTTAAAGTTTTACCAAATATATTTAAGGGGTGACACATCAATGATTGAAAAGAACAGGATACGTCCTATCAAGAGTGGTAAAGGCGTGCGAATGAGTTACTCAAGGCAGAAAGAAGTCCTGGAGATGCCGAATCTCGTTGAAGTACAGAGGGAATCCTATAAGTGGTTTCTTACCGAAGGACTCTACGAAGTATTTAGGGACATATCTCCCATCGAAGACTATAATGGTAAGCTTAGTCTTGACTTTATAGATTTTAAACTCTGTAAAGACGAAGTTAAACATACCATTGAGGAATGTAAGGAACGTGATGCGACATATGCGGCACCGCTTAAGGTTAAGGTAAGATTTCACAATAAAGACGGTGAAGGTGAGCCGGTAGTCAAGGATTTCGAGATGTTCATGGGCGATTTCCCGTTGATGACAGAGACCGGAACCTTCGTTATAAACGGAGCAGAGCGTGTAATTGTCAGCCAGCTGGTTCGTTCACCCGGTATTTATTTTGATATTACCCGTGATAAACTCGGTAAGAAGCTGTTCACCAGCCAGGTAATACCCAGCCGTGGAGCATGGCTTGAGTATGATACCGATCCCAACGATGTTTTCTCGGTACACGTTGACCGTACCAAGAAGCTTCCCATCACGGTATTCTTACGTGCGCTCGGTGTAGGAACAAAGCAGCAGATCATAGATATGTTCGGCGAGGAGCCCAAGATTGAGGCTACTTTCGCAAAGGAGCCCGCTGAAGTAGCTGAAGAGAACAGCTATGAAGCAGGATTAAAGGAACTTTACAAGAAGCTTCGTCCGGGTGAGCCCGTATCCATCGAAAGCGCTGAATCTCTTGTAAAGAGCATGTTCTTTGATGTCAGACGTTACGACCTCGCAAGAGTAGGACGTTATAAGTATAATAAAAAGCTTACACTCAGAGAGAGAGTAGTAGGATGCACCCTGGCAGAGGATGTTGTGGATTCTTCTACAGGTGAGATCCTGGCTGAGGCAGGAACCGTTATCAGCGGACAGCTCGCAGATGAGATCCAGAATTCAGGTATCTTTTCGATTACTGTAAAGACTGCAGATCATCTGGTAAAGGTACTCTCAAATATGGCTGTTGATATTGCATGCCATGTTCCTTTCAAGTGTGATGACAAGGTAAAGGAAGAACTCGGGATCAATGAACTTGTTTATTATCCCGCTCTTAAAGAACTTCTTGAGAAGTATGACAACGAGGACGAGCTCAAGGCTGCCATCAAGCGCAGTAACGCACTCCTCATCCCGAAGCATATCACAAAAGAAGATATCTTCGCTTCGGTAAACTACAATATGCATCTTGAGTACGGTATCGGTACCAAGGATGATATCGATCACCTGGGCAACAGACGTATCAAGTCGGTAGGAGAGCTTCTTCAGAACCAGTACCGCATCGGTCTTTCCAGAATGGAGAGAGTGGTACGTGAGAGAATGGCAACCACAGACCTTGATAATGTAAAGCCCGAGAACCTGATCAACATCAAGCCCGTGACTGCAGAAGTTAAGTCCTTCTTCGGAAGTTCACAGCTTTCACAGTTCATGGATCAGCATAACCCTCTGGGTGAGCTTGCTCACAAGAGAAGGCTTTCCGCACTGGGACCCGGCGGTCTTTCACGAGACAGAGCAGGATTCGAAGTTCGAGACGTTCACTATTCACATTACGGAAGAATGTGTCCTATCGAGACTCCCGAAGGTCCTAACATCGGACTTATCAACTCACTGGCTTCCTATGCGAGGATCAATGAGTACGGATTCATCGAGGCTCCCTACCGCAGGGTTGATAAGACGGATCCTCAGAACCCCAGGGTTACAGATGAAGTTATTTACATGACCGCAGATGAAGAGGACAGATACATCGTAGCTCAGGCTAACACTCCTCTTGATGAGAACGGTTACTTTATAAACAACGTAGTATCCGGACGTTTTAAGGATGAGACCACACAGTTCCAGAAGACAAGAGTTGACTTCATGGACGTATCTCCTAAGATGGTATTCTCGGTAGCTACCGCGCTTATACCTTTCCTTCAGAACGACGATGCTAACCGTGCGCTGATGGGTTCAAACATGCAGCGTCAGGCAGTTCCGCTTCTTAATCCTCAGGCACCTGTTGTAGGTACCGGTATGGAGCAGAAGACAGCTGTTGACTCAGGCGTATGTGTTGTAGCAAGGAATGACGGAAAAGTAGAGAAATCAACATCAACACACATTACCATAAAGAAGGATGACGGTACACGTGATGAGTACAAGCTTATCAAGTATACACGAAGCAACCAGGGAACCTGTATCAACCAGAAGCCTATAGTTGTAAAGGGTGAGACTGTAAAGGCAGGCCAGGTTATCGCAGACGGTCCTTCGACCAGCAACGGAGAACTTGCTCTCGGTTCCAACCCTCTCATCGGTTTCATGACATGGGAAGGTTACAACTACGAGGATGCCGTTCTTCTTAGTGAAAGACTTGTAGCCGAAGACGTATATACTTCGGTACATATTGAGGAATTTGACGTAGAAGCAAGAGATACAAAGCTTGGACCCGAGCAGATCACCAGAGATATCTCAGGTGTCGGCGATGATGCTTTGAAGAATCTTGATGAATCCGGTATTATCCGTATCGGTGCGGAGGTTCGTGCAGGTGATATCCTGGTAGGACGTGTAACTCCCAAGGGCGAGGCTGACCTCACTCCCGAAGAGAAACTGCTCCGTGCGATATTTGGTGAAAAAGCAAGAGAAGTACGTGATACATCACTTCGTGTACCTCACGGTGAGTACGGTATCATAGTTGATACAAAGGTATTCACCAGAGAGAACGGCGATGAGATGCAGCCCGGTGTAAACCAGAAAGTACGTGTATATATAGCACAGAAGAGAAAGATCCAGGTCGGCGACAAGATGGCAGGCCGTCACGGAAACAAGGGTGTTGTTTCCCGTGTACTTCCCGTAGAGGACATGCCTTTCCTTCCAAACGGAAGACCTCTTGATATCGTGCTGAATCCTCTGGGCGTTCCTTCACGTATGAATATCGGACAGGTTCTGGAGATCCATCTGAGCCTGGCTGCAAAGGTACTCGGATTCAACATTTCAACACCCGTATTCGACGGTGCGGGCGAAGGCGATATCCAGGATACACTGGAGATGGCAAACGATTATGCAAATCTTCCTTTCGATGCCGATGAGAAGAAGGAATGGGCAGAGAAGGCAGAGGAAAAGGGCGAAGAGTTCGATTCCAAGACAGAAGATTTCACTTCTAAATATTCAAAGCTTCTCGGAAAAGATGTTATGGCTCACCTGAGCACCAAGGAGAACCTTGCAAGCAGAGCCAACTGGAGAGGCGTACCGATCAGGCGTGACGGAAAAGTAAGACTTCGTGACGGCCGTTCGGGAGAGTATTTCGATGGAGCGGTTACTATAGGATTCATGCATTACCTGAAGCTCCATCACCTTGTAGACGATAAGATACATGCTCGTTCTATAGGACCTTATTCACTTGTTACACAGCAGCCTCTGGGTGGTAAAGCTCAGTTCGGTGGACAGCGTTTCGGTGAAATGGAAGTTTGGGCTCTTGAGGCATATGGTGCTTCTCACGTGCTTCAGGAAATCCTTACAGTTAAGTCCGATGATGTTGCGGGCCGTATCAAGACTTATGAGGCCATCGTTAAGGGTGAGAACCTTATGAAGCCCGGTATACCCGAATCATTTAAGGTTCTGCTTAAAGAGTTACAGTCTCTGGCACTTGATGTTACCGTTTATGATGAGAACGGTGAGGAAGTCAAGTTTACCGAGGATGTTACAGAAAACGAGAACATGGGTAAGGCTTGGGAAGATGGTACAGACCTTCCTTACAATGACGGTAACGGTTACGATGATGAATATACCAGCGCAGGCTATTCGGTAGTCGAAGGCGACGAGAACAGTGACGGCGACGTATATGATTCATACATTACCGACTCGTATACTGATGACACCGACTCTTATGGAGATTATGATGACGCATCGGATGACGATGTCTGATAGGTTTTGAACAAACACACAGAAAAAAATAGGAAAGGGAAGTAATTATGTCTACAGATTACAATACAGATACTGTTAAGGATATTAATTATGAGTCTATCCGGATCGGGCTTGCATCTCCTGAGAAGATCCGTGAATGGTCCAGGGCTGAAGTAAAGAAAGCTGAGACTATCAACTATCGTACACTTAAGCCTGAAAAAGACGGTCTTTTCTGTGAAAAGATATTTGGACCTTCCAAGGACTGGGAGTGCCATTGCGGAAAGTACAAGAAGATCCGTTTCAAAGGTACCATCTGTGATAAGTGTGGTGTAGAAGTTACAAAGGCATCCGTTCGTCGTGAAAGAATGGGTCATATCGACCTTGCGGCACCGGTATCACATATCTGGTATTTTAAAGGAAATGGCAGCATGTCATTGATCCTTAATGTAACACCCAAGAACTTAGAGAAAGTTCTGTACTTCGCTTCATACATCGTACTCGATCCCGGTACCACATCACTCGAGAAGAAGCAGATCCTCTCAGAGCGTGAGTATAACGAAGCAAAGGAAAAGTGGCCCGAGGCAGGCGCATTCCGTGTAGGAATGGGAGCTGAAGCCATCTATGAACTTTTACAGAATATAGATGTTGAAAAAGAGTGCAAAGATCTTCGTGAAGAACTTGAAAAGTCTTCAGGACAGAAGAGAGAGAAGATTGTAAAGAGACTTGAAACCTTTGAAGCATTCAGCGGATCAGGCAACAAGCCTGAATGGATGATCCTTCAGGCCATCCCTGTACTTCCTCCCGACCTTCGTCCTATGGTACAGCTCGACGGCGGACGTTTCGCAACATCCGATATGAACGATCTTTACCGCAGGATCATCAACAGAAATAACAGATTAAAGAAGCTCCTTACATTAGGTACTCCCGAGCTTATCGTTCGTAACGAGAAGCGTATGCTCCAGGAGGCAGTGGATGCTTTGATCGATAACGGCCGTAGAGGTCGTGCAGTAACAGGCCCCGGAAACAGAAACCTGAAGTCACTTTCAGATCTGTTAAAGGGTAAGCAGGGACGTTTCAGACAGAACCTCTTAGGTAAGCGTGTTGACTACTCAGGACGTTCTGTTATCGTAGTAGGACCCGAACTTAAGATTTATCAGTGTGGTCTGCCCAAGGAGATGGCTATCGAGCTCTTCAAGCCTTTCGTCATGAAAGAACTGAATGCCCGCGGAATCGCCACCAACATCAAGCAGGCTAAGAAGATGGTAGAAAAGCTGGAGACTCAGGTATGGGACATCTTAGAGGATGTCATTCATGAGCATCCCGTTATGCTGAACCGTGCACCTACACTGCACAGACTGGGTATCCAGGCTTTCGAGCCCATCCTTGTTGAAGGTAAGGCTATCAAGCTTCATCCCCTCGTATGTACAGCGTTCAACGCCGACTTCGATGGAGACCAGATGGCTGTTCACCTTCCTCTGTCGGTTGAAGCACAGGCAGAAGCAAGATTCCTGATGCTTTCACCCAACAACCTGTTAAAGCCTTCAGACGGTGGTCCCGTAGCCGTACCTACACAGGATATGGTTCTCGGTATTTACTACCTGACATTAAAGAAGGACGAAGACAAGGGTGCCGGGACATTCTACAAGAATACCGCTGAGGCAATCCTTGCATATGAGAACGGATATATTACCCTTCAGTCACCTATCAAGGTTCGCCGTGAGGGTATCTGGCCTGCTACAGGCGAGAAGATTTCGAAGGTTATAGACGCAACCCTCGGACGTCTCATCCTGAACGAGGCTATATCACAGGATCTGGGATTTGTTGACAGATCAAAGAAAGAAAACTTCCTTGACCTTGAAGTTGACTTCCTCGTAAAGAAGAAGCAGCTCAAAGGAATCCTTGAGAAGTGTATCAACAATCACGGAGCTATCAAGACCGCTGAGACACTTGATGCTATTAAGTCACTGGGTTACAAGTATTCTACCAGGGCAGCCATGACTGTTTCCATTTCGGACATGACCGTTCCGCCCGAAAAGAAAGCTATCATCGCTCAGGCTGAAGAAGCGGTTGAAGATATCAACTATGCATATTTACGAGGCGAGGCTTCCGAAGAGAACCGTCATAAGTCGGTACTTGAAATCTGGAAGGCAGCCGATGAAGAGATCAAGGCCAAGCTGATGGCAGGTCTTGACAAATACAACAATATCAACATGATGGCAGATTCAGGAGCCCGTGGTTCCGTGGATCAGATCAAGCAGCTTGCCGGATGGCGTGGACTGATGCAGGATACATCAGGTAAGACCATCGAGTTGCCTGTAAAGGCTAACTTCCGTGAAGGTCTTGACGTTCTGGAGTACTTCATCTCAGCTCACGGTGCTCGTAAGGGACTTTCCGATACAGCTCTTCGTACAGCCGACTCAGGATACCTGACCAGACGTCTTGTTGATGTTGCCCAGGATCAGATCATCCGTGAAAATGACTGCTGTGAAGGTGCTGAGGTCATTCCCGGTATGGAAGTCAGAGCCATCACAGAAAAAGTTCAGGAAGGTGACGAGAAGAAGTCAGCTATCGAGGAACTTAAAGAGCGTATTACCGGTCGTTTCGCATGCGAAGATATGTATGATGACAATGGTGAGATCATCGTAAAGAAGAACCATATGATCACATCAAAGCGTGCTGAAAGAATCGTAGAGACAAAGGCTATAAAAGAAAAAGGCTTTGAAGCTAAGGTTAAAATCCGTACAGTACTTACATGCCGTTCAAGAATCGGTATCTGTGCTAAGTGTTACGGTGCAAACATGGCTACAGGTGAGCCTGTTCAGGTCGGCGAGGCTGTAGGTGTTATCGCAGCACAGAGTATCGGTGAGCCCGGTACACAGCGTACGATGCGTACCTTCCACATGGGCGGTGTTGCCGGTGATGATATCACACACGGTCTTCCCCGTGTCGAGGAACTTTTTGAGGCTCGTAAGCCTAAGGGACTTGCTATCATCTCGGATATCGCAGGTACTGTATCGATTAAAGAGACCAGAAACAAGAAAGACAACAATAACAAGAGAGAAGTTGTTGTATCACGTGTAAACGAAGACGGTTCAGTAGATGCAAAGACATATACCATACCTTACGGTTCACATATCAAGGTTCAGAACGGCCAGAATATCGAAGCCGGTGATGAGCTGACAGAAGGTTCGATCCATCCTCGTGACATCCTGGAGATCAAGGGCTTGAGAGCCGTTCAGGATTATATGATCGAGGAAGTTCAGAAGGTTTATCGTCTGCAGAGCGTTGAGATCAACGACAAGCATATCGAGATCATCGTACGTCAGATGCTCAAGAAGGTTCAGGTCAGCGAGAGCGGAGATACAGATCTGCTTCCCGGAACCACAGTTAACAGATTCGAATTTGAAGATGCTTATGAGAAAGCAGTAGCAGAGGGCAAGAAGCCTGCAGAGGGCAAGGACGTTATCCTTGGTATCACAAAGGCAGCGCTGGCTACAGATTCGTTCCTGTCAGCAGCATCATTCCAGGAGACCACCAAGGTTCTGACAGATGCAGCTATCCGCGGAAGCGTCGACAAGCTGTTCGGTCTTAAGGAAAACGTTATCATCGGTAAGCTGATTCCTGCCGGAACAGGTATGAAGGCATATCGCAAGATCAACCTCAGTACCGACGCCGAGTTCGAGGAGAAGCAGAAGGCAGACAGACTGAATGAGCAGTTCCTGGCAAAGCAGAACAGAAACAGGAAGGATGACTCCGACGCTGTTTACTATGACAACGAGGATGACGATGAGGATGACGAGTTGTTAGGCGAGGATTACGACATGGCTGACAGCTTCGAGGATGATGAATTCGAGGAGTTCGATGATGAAGAACTGAACGATGATTCATTTGACGATATGGGCAGTGATGACGAATAATCCGCAGGAACAAAAGAATTAAATATGATTTCAAGAAGAGACTGTAACAGGTCTCTTCTTTTTTCTTGTAATTTTTTTCTATTTATATATAATTATGTTAGGGTTAAAACCTTGTTTTGTCCTCAACTTATGGTACGAACTGCTCCAGGTCTTCCCTATAAAGGGGAAGGTGGCTGCGAAGCAGCCGGATGAGGTGAATATATTTAGGTTGGTAGGTATATTTAGACGAAGTAAGTTGGAGGTACCCTGGGGATAATTTTTACCGAGAAGAAAAAGAAGAGGTGGAGAGGATGTTAAAACGAGTTATTAAATCATTATTAGTGTTAGCGTTGGGTCTGTGTTTTCTGGGGTTTTTCACAGAAACGAGAGGTGTCAGGGCTGCCGAGGAGTATACTATAAACTGTGAAAAAACAGTACTAAAACCCGGGGATAAACTAAGGCTCGAGATCACGAGAGACGACGTGACACTGACCGGACAGGGGAACGACCTGAAGCTCACATGGGATTCGTCTGATGAAGAAGTGGCGACGGTTTCAAAAAAGGGAAAAGTCACCGCCCTTTCAGAGGGAAAGGCAGTCATCACAGCGACTGTTACCTACACCGACCCCGAAAGTGAGACCACGAAGACAAAGAAACTCAAATGCAAAGTAACGGTCGAGGAAGAAAAGGTAGTTACCCTGGCAGCAGTGGGTGATGCACTGATCCATGAGAATATATTAAAATCCGGTCAGAAAAAGGACGGAACATACAACTACGACCATCTCTTTGAAAACATGACGGATTATCTGGAAAACTTTGATGTAAAAGTCATAAATCAGGAGACCATATTTATCAATGACAGCAAGAAATTTGCAGGATACCCAAGCTTCGGAACCCCCGTAGAAGTGGGAGATGCCATGA
>JAEEKN010000164.1 GCA_016282435.1 Lachnospiraceae bacterium
AGTTAGTGTCATTCTGAGCGAAGCGAAGAATCTTTAAGCTTTACGGGATCAGATCCTTCACTGGTGCTACGGGATGACAAACAGAGCCGACTAAGTGACATAGGGTAGGTTCTTGGGTTAGTTGCATGAATACTATGATAAAAGCTCCTGCGTAATTGCAGTGAGCTTTTTTTATTTAATTATGTATGAATAAAGTTCTTTTGGAAAAACAGATGATATACAGACAATAAAAAAGAATTTGACACATTTGTGTTCTGGGTATATAATTTTATGAGGAAAAAGTAAGGGCTTTATATTAAATTTAAGGAGGATGGTAAACATGAGATTTGCAAAGAAAATGTTAGCTCTGATGCTGGCAATGGTGTTTGTTTTAGGGTTACTGGGGAATGTTCAGGTGGATGCAAAAGAGATAACGATTGCAACGCCGAAGATTTCTGTTAAGAAGGCAAAGAATGAAGCTGGCATCAAATTAACTATCGGAAAGACAAAAGACGCTAAGGGTTATGAAGTTTATCTTGATTTTGAAGAGGATGAAGGGAACCTTTATAAAGAAGGTGAAATTTCATATAGTGATAATAGTCATTTAAGCTGTAAATCAAAGCTTGTAAAGACGATAAAACTTTCCGGCACAAAGAAGAGGAAGGTTACTATAAAGGTTAAGGAACTGTTAAATAAAAACTGTAAGTCGCTCTATGCAGGTAAATATACTATCAAGGTAAGAGCGTATAATAATACAAAGTACGACACAACAAAATACAGTGAGTTTAGTGAGGGAAAGTCTGTAAAGATCAAGACAAAGAAAAACGAAGCAGGGTACAAGTCCTCATATGATTTTTCAAGTGTAAAGAAGGGCGATGTTATCAAATTTGGTACCTATGAGCAGGACGGAAACTTTACTAATGGACGGGAACCTATACAGTGGGTTGTTCTTAACAAGACTAAATCACAGATATTTATGGTAAGTAAATATGTTCTTGATCGATTACCATATAATAAACAGGGTGGTGAAGTTACATGGGATACATGCTCTCTTCGTAAATGGCTTAATACTAAGTTTTATTATGCTGCATTCAACGAAACTGAACAAGGTATGATCAAAACAACAAAAGTTGAGAATTACGATAATGCGTTTTATGGGACTGATGGTGGTGAGGATACCAGGGATAAAGTATTCCTTTTATCTCAGCTTGAAATGATTGAATCTGACTATGGATTTGCAAAATCATATGATAAAGAGGATAAAAAACGTAGGTGTACACCGTCAGTTTATGCTAGGATCAGGGGCGTAATTTGTTATTCTGATTATCGGACTAAAGATAAATCAGGTTCTTGCACATGGTGGCTTAGATCACCTGGTAGCAAGGAGTCATTAGTGTGCCATGTGTGCGTTCCCGGCAATGTGGATTCAAATGGCGTTTGGACCGGTCAGGATTACGACAGCTCCGAGAGCCAAGGCATTCGCCCTGCTATGGTTATTAATCTTAAATCTTAATTATTTAAACCTTTTGTGTGACAGGGGATATTTCTCCTGTCACATTATTATATTTTTCTTTACTTTTTATAGATCTTTTGATAATATAATTTTGTTGGTTTTTAACAGAAGCTCTTGCTTTACTGCGGGGGCTTCGCTTTTTTGAAAGATATTTTTTTATGTTTAAGGGAGGAATATGATGAGAAAACTGTTGTCTGTAATTCTTGCTGTAGTGCTGATCGTAACAGCCATGAATACTTACTCTGTTTCCGCTGCCGGGAAAAAGAAGCAAAGCCCGAAGATCACCAAAACCAATGTTTCAGTGAATGAAGGATACAAGAAAGAGATTATTCCGCTGACAGTTGAGAATACTTATGGAAAGGTTGGCTTTTCTTTTGCGGATAAATCAATGTCTGAGAAATTTAAGCTTAATAAGAAAACCGGAGCACTGACACTGAAAAAGGGCACAAAGGAAGGAAAGTACAGCGTAAAGATAAAGGTTGCGGCAAAAGGAAACGGGACTTACAAGGCTTACAGTAAGACATTTAACGTAAAAGTGACCATAAACCCCGCTGATAAGGGATCTGTATGGACAGGTAAGGCCGATACTTCGTGGTTTACCGGTGATAAAGATGAATACGACATCAAGACCGCAGACCAGTTGGCAGGACTCGCTGTGATCGTAAATGACAGAAATGACACCTACCCGAAGATTGAGGGAGCCACCATCAATCTGAAGACGGATATAGTGCTGAACGATACATCGGATTGGGAAAGCTGGTCGGCAGAGAATCCTGCGGAACACAACTGGACCCCTATCGGAAGATATGGCAATCTGGTAACAGGTACTAACGGATGCCTTGTGAATTTTAATGGAAACGGACATACCGTTCGCGGATTATATTATAAAGGTGAAGACAACTGTGGATTATTCGGTTACGCTGCAGGAGTGGTGATCAGGGATCTGAATATCGAGAAGTGCGTGATCGTCGCAGTAAATCAGTATACACGCAGAACTGAGGCAGGTGCTCTGATCGGGCTTGCAAAACTCTGTTATATAGAAAACTGTCATGCCAAGGATGTCAGGATAGACGGTGAGTCATATGTCGGAGGTCTTGTCGGAAAAGTTGAATCAGCTCCGAAGGATATGTGGCTTGTTACTCTGATAGTCACCGCCGGAACAGGTCTTATCATCAACCCGCTTATCTTAAAAGCAGGTGAAGACAGCAGCGAAATAAAAGGAACATGTATTGCGGAATGTACGGTAACAAATGCCCGACTCCGTACTGCACGGACCGGAGGTACAGAAGTTGTTGGCGGACTTATCGGCGGATTCATGGATGAGGGTATAGTTGCAGGCTGCAGTACCAAGAACATAAAGGCTTTATCGGTTGATCTGCTCAATTATGGACAGCATTTTACAAAACCAGTACGTATCGACTATATCAAAGAAGATGAGGAAGCAGGTTTGGTATATGTTCACAAGGGATCGTGTGGCGCAATCTACGGAGAGAAGGACGGTAACGCTAAAGTAATAGAGTGTTCTTTCAGTAAATTCAGCCGTTTGGATAACACGGATGAGAGAAGCGATTCAGATATAGTAAAATGAAAAAATTACTTGAAAAAATAAAATGTTTATAGTATAATTTGCCGTATATTCATTTTTTACTTAAACAAGTGTTTTTAAAGTATGAAGGAGAAAGAAATGTCTTACAAGATTATCAGAAAAGAAGATTTGAATCCTCAGGTTTTCCTGATGGAGATCGAGGCTCCGCTTGTGGCAAAGAAGGCTGAGCCGGGTCAGTTCGTTATCTTAAGAATTGACGAATTCGGAGAGAGAGTTCCTTTTACAGTATCGGATTTCGATCGTGAGAAGGGAACGGTTACAATTATCATCCAGGCTGTCGGAAAGACTACAAAGGATCTTGCTGCTATGAAGGCAGGAGAGTCAATCCTTGATTTCGCAGGTCCTCTGGGAATGCCCACACCTCTTGATCATATCAAGAAGGTAGCCATCATCGGCGGTGGACTCGGCACTGCTATCGCATATCCTCAGGCAAAGAAGTTAAAATCACTCGGTGCTGATGTTACCGTTATCACCGGTTTCAGGAACAAAGAACTCATCATCCTTGAGGATGAGATGAAGGCTGTTTCGAACAAGCTTATCATCACTACCGATGACGGATCGAACGGACTTCAGGGTTTTGTTACAGATAGACTCAAAGAAGAGATTGAAGCAGGAGAGAAGTTTGACGAAGTCATCGCTATAGGACCTCTTGTTATGATGCGTGCAGTATGCCGTGTTACAGAACAGTACAACATTCCTACCACAGTATCCATGAACCCTGTCATGATCGACGGTACAGGTATGTGCGGCGGCTGCAGAGTTATAGTAGGCGGAGAGACAAAGTTTGCATGTGTTGACGGACCTGATTTTGACGGACATAAGATAGACTGGGATGCAGCGTTAAAGCGTTCCCAGATGTTTAAGCCTTATGAGAAGAGATCATGTGAAGAAGGAAGATGCCGTATCACAGGAAAGGAGCACTGCAATGCCTAATATGTCATTAACAAAGAATCCCATGCCCGCACAGGAGCCGGATGTAAGAAATAAAAACTTTTTAGAGGTAGCAACAGGCTACACAGAGGACATGGCAGTAGATGAGGCACAGAGATGCTTAAACTGCAAAAACAGACCCTGTATGACAGGATGTCCCGTAGCAGTAAAGATTCCTGAGTTCTTAGCTCTTGTTGCTGAGAGAAAATTTGAAGAAGCTTACGAGAAGATCACTGAGACCAATGCACTTCCTGCAGTATGCGGAAGAGTTTGCCCTCAGGAGAAGCAGTGCGAGTCCAAGTGTGTCAGAGGCATCAAGGGTGAACCCGTAGGTATCGGACGTGTAGAGAGATTCGTAGCAGATTATCATTTGAAGAATGGTAAGGACAAGACTCCGGAGATCAAAAAGAACGGCAAGAGAGTCGCAGTCGTAGGATCCGGTCCTTCCGGACTTACCGCAGCAGGCGATCTTGTAAAGCTGGGCTATGAGGTTACAATATTTGAAGCATTCCATACAGCAGGCGGTGTTCTGATGTACGGTATCCCCGAGTTCCGTCTTCCGAAGAATATAGTTCAGAAGGAAATCGATAAATTAAAGAGCCTGGGTGTTAAAATCGAGACCAATACCATTATCGGTAAGACCCTGATGGTTGACGAACTTTTAGACGGGGAGTTTGATGCAGTATATATCGGAACGGGAGCAGGACTTCCTTCATTCCTGAGAATTGAAGGAGAGGCTCTGAACGGAGTATATTCTGCAAACGAGTTCCTGACCAGAATCAATCTTATGAAGGGATATAAGTTCCCTGAGTATGATACTCCCGTATACTGCGGAAAGAATGTAGCGGTATTCGGCGGCGGAAACGTAGCCATGGATGCAGCCAGATGTGCAAAGCGTCTCGGAGCTGAAAATGTATATATCGTATACAGACGTGGCAAGGAAGAGCTTCCGGCTCGTAAAGAGGAAGTTGAGCATGCAGAGGAAGAGGGCATCCAGTTTAAGCTCCTTGAGAATCCTACCAAGTTCATCGGTGATGAGAACGGATGGCTTAAGGGAGTAGAGTTACTCAGTATGGAACTTGGCGAGCCCGATGCCAGCGGCAGAAGAAAGCCTGTAGAGATAAAGGGTTCCGAGCATGTGCTTGATATCGATACCGCTGTTATAGCTATCGGACAGACACCCAATCCTCTTATCAAGAAGACCACAGAAGGACTTGATACCAACGCCAAGGGCTGTATCATAGCAGATGAGAAGGGCGCTACATCAAAGGCTTATGTTTATGCAGGCGGTGACGCTGTTACAGGCGCTGCTACGGTTATACTTGCCATGGGTGCAGGAAAGACCGCTGCGGCAGCAATACATGAAAAGTTGACAAAATAAAACGTTTTCGTGCATCATCAACAAAAATGGTGATGCACTTTTTTTGTCTTTGTTTTAATATGGTTTATTAGGTGGATTTTGTATATTTATCCGTTTATAACAAAACAGAAGATATCCCCCACCTCATAGCGTAGCGAAGGTGGGGGGGAGATCTTTGTTTCAGGCGGGGTTCAAGCCCCGCCTGAAATGAGATGCGGAGCATCGTTTTGTTACCGAGGAAACGCTAAAGGCGTTTTCGAGGTGACTTTGACTCTCCGGAAAGTACGGTTATAAACGAAAAAAAGCATAGGAGGATAAAGGTTTGAAAATTGCTGTATTAGGAGCAGGAGCTATGGGAAGTATGCTCGGAGCGTTTCTGAAGCTGGGCGGTGCTGATGTTACGCTTCTGGTCAGACGTAAGGAACTGGCTGCAAAAATGGCCGATCCCGGAATTGTTATGAGAAGTTATACGGGTGCTGACGGTGAGAAGACCGAGACCGCGCCCATTCCCATGAAAGCAGCTGTCAGCTGTGAGGGACTGGGTGAGATGGATGCAGTGCTTGTGATGGTAAAGGGCTGTGACACGAAGAGTGCACTCGAAGGAGCATCATCCATCATTGGTAAAGATACAAAGGTTATCACTCTTCAGAATGGTATCGGTAACACCGATATTATCGCAAAAACCGTTGCACCGGAGAATATATATTACGGCTGCCTGAATATGTCAGCCATCATGTCTGCACCTGCGGTTCTCGACACCGGTCTTTTCGGTGATGTGAACGTAGCACTGGGTGCGGTTGTAAAAGGTGAGGAACAGAAAAAGTTCGGTGACGAATTTGCCGATATCCTGAATAAAGGCGGGATCAAGGCAGTATATACGGAAGATATAGATACGGAAGTATGGAATAAGCTCCTGGTGAATATTGCCGTAAACGCAGGATGCGGACTGGTACGTATGCGCGGCGGTGAAGCCGGTGCGGATCAGGAATTTGTGCTTCTGGCAGTAGATATGGTAAAGGAAGCTATAGCAGTAGGTATGGCTATGGGTGTAAAGCTCGATATCAATCACTTTATGACACATGTGCTTCCTTCAGCCAGAAAGACTTCGGGATTACATTATCCTTCCATGGCACAGGATATGCTCATGAAGAAGGCTCCCACCGAGATAGATTTTATCAACGGTGCAGTTGAGCGTCTGGGAAAGAAGGCAGGTATCCCTACTCCCCTCAACCAGACTATCACAAGACTTGTTCATGTCATAGAGAGAAATTATGACAAACAGTATGTAGAAAAGTCGGCAAAGTCGGGTCCTTCATTTAAGGTATCGATAGCAGAGAAGTTCTGTAAGGGATGCGGATACTGTATAAAGTATTGCCCGAAGCAGGTACTCAAAGCTGAGGATTCACTCAATGCAAAGGGATATGTTAAGGTAAAGGTTGACAACATCTCGGATTGTATCGGATGTCTCTCATGCAGTACCGTATGTCCCGAAGCTGCTATCACTGTAGTTAAAGAAGACTGATTCAATAGAAAATAATAAGGAGTTTACAACATGGAAAAGAAATTCATGAAAGGTAATGAGGCATTGGCAGAGGCTGCGGTAAGAGCCGGTGTCAGATTCTTCGCAGGTTACCCGATAACCCCTCAGAATGAGGTTCCGGAATATTTGAGCCGCAGGCTTCCTGAAGTTGGCGGAGTGTTCATTCAGGGTGAAAGCGAGATTGCCTCTATAAATATGGTATATGGTGCTGCCAGTACAGGTGTGAGGGCTATGACATCTTCTTCAGGCCCCGGACTATCACTCAAATGCGAAGGTATTTCATATCTTGCCGCAGCACAGCTCCCCGCACTGATAGTTGACGTAAGCCGTGGAGGCCCGGGTCTCGGAAGTATCCAGCCTGCTCAGTCGGATTATCTGCAGGTGACTAAGGCTTTAGGTCATGGCGGACACAGACTTATGGTATTTGCTCCCTCCACATTACAGGAGATAGTAGACCTTACATATAATGCATTTGATTTTGCAGAGCGCGACAGGAATCCTGTATGTGTACTTATGGACGGAGTGCTTGGAGCTATGATGGAGCAGGTAGAACTTCCTCCTATGAAAGAACCCGATCCCAAGGCTCAGTCTTCATGGACCATGGGCAGATGGGAAGGCGAGGAAAAGAGACAGTCACATCTGATCTCCCCTATTTATGAGGCAGGTCTTGAGGGACTGAACAAGTCTTTCGCAGAACGTACAAAGCGTTGGGAAAAGGAAGACGTTCAGGTTGAGGAGCTTTACCTGGACGATGCGGAATATGTGGTTACCGCATACGGTATCGCAGCGCGCGTTGTTAAGTCCGTAGTTGAGGAACTGAGGGCAGAAGGCGTTAAGATCGGAGTTATCCGTCCTATTACCCTGTTCCCGTTCCCTAAGGAGAGCTTTAATAAGCTTGATTATTCTAAGGTTAAGGGTATTATTGATGTAGAAATGACCATTCCCGCACAGATGGGTGAGGATGTGGAAGCAGCCGTAAAGGGCAGAGCTCCCGTTTATACCTACGGCCATTCGGGCGGAGTATTACTTGATGATTATGACGTAAAGCAGGCTATAAAGAAGATCATAGCAGACGGAAAGGAGGAAGAATAATGAGTAAATTATATGAGAGACCGAAGTCGATTCTTCCTACCGCTTCATCATATTGCCCCGGCTGTCTTCATGCTACCGCTACAAAGATCATAGCAGAAGCTATAGATGAACTTAAAGTCAGGGAAAAGGCAGTGTATGTTCTTCCTGTAGGCTGTTCTACTCAAGGGTTAGTTTCATGGGATCTTGATATCATCGGTTCCGCACACGGAAGAGCACCGGCTGTTGCTACAGGTATTAAAAGATGCAGACCCGACTGTCTGGTATTCTGTTATCAGGGAGACGGAGACTTAGCTTCCATAGGACTTGCCGAGATCCTTTCCTGTGCAAACAGGGGTGAGAATATCACAGTTATATTTGCAAACAACTCCATATTTGGAATGACCGGCGGACAGATGGCTCCCACAACTCTTCTCGGACAGAAAGCTACTACCGCAGTGGATGGCAGAAACCTTCTGGGTACAGGTTATCCCTTAAAGATGTGTGAACTTATCAAGGAACTTGATGCTCCCAGATTTGTTACCCGTTGTACACTTCGTACACCTGCCGGAATAAAGCAGGCTAAAGCAGCTATTATCAAAGGATTTAAGAATCAGCTGGAGAACAAGGGCTTTTCATTTATCGAGCTGCTTACTAACTGTCCCACAACATGGCACTGCGATCCCGTAAAGAGTCTTGAATTTATGGAGAAACAGACAGAGAAGTATTTTGAGTGCAAAACATTTGTGGACAAGGAAGAGAGGTTTGGAGAATGAAATATTCATTACTTATTTCAGGTACCGGCGGACAGGGTGTTATGTCTGCAGGTGCTTCTTTGGCGGCTACTGCGGCAGCATTTGGATTTTCCACATTCGTTCCGTGGTACGGAGCTGCTCAGCGTGGCGGTATAGCAAAATGCACTGTTGTAATATCCGATAAGCCTATTCTTTCACCTCTTCCCGGAAAGTGCATGGGTATGATCGCCATGAGCGACGACGCATGCCAGAAGGGTCTTCAGGAGCTGGTACCCGATGGACTTGTCATCAGGAATTCGAGCAGGGCAAAGAGCAAGATCAGAAGCGGCGGAATATATCTTCTGGACGTTCCCGCAGATGACATGGCTAAAGAGATCGGTGATGTCAGAATGGCGAATATGATCCTGATCGGAGCGCTTTTAGGATTTACAAAGATGCTTCCAAAAGAGATGGTACTGGCAGGACTCACCAAAAAGCTTGCAGGCAAGGGTGAACTTGTGGTACTTGCGAACCAGAAAGCATTGGAGGCAGGTTTTGAGTGGGGTGCTGATAAAACACACCTTAAAAAGCTTGAGGCAAAGGAAAATAAGAACTCAAAATACAGCATCGAAAAGACTACTGTAGGTGAGATCCTGGATACTCCCGAACTTCGTGCCATAGTAGAGAAGATGTTCCCTCAGGTTCTGAACCATCCTCTGCTTGAAACCGGCAGAACATTTAAGTTTATAGATGCGGTTCCTTATATGAAGGATATGTTAAAACCTGAAGATCTTGACAACTTTAGTGATGCACTTGAGGAGATTGAGTGATCGGATATATGATTATCCCGTGACATCCCAAGAATTGTCTATAATAAAAGGAGACAGCCGGAGTTTGGCTGTGAAAACACATGATAAGCTTTAGAAAGAAAGAAGATACCCGTGATATTTTTGAAAAACTATATAATACTGATTCAAACAGCGCGGGTACTATACTGAATTATTATGAGGGTACTATCTGCGACGCCCTGTTCAGGGCCGCAGATATTTATCCCGGTTATATAGCATACGAGTTTTTGGGAAGAAAAGTAAGCTACAAGAACATGAGGAAGCAGGTTGAGCTATGTGCCAAGGCACTTAAAAGTTCTGGCCTTCAGCCGGGAGAAAGCGTAACTATAGCGCTCCCGAACTGTCCTCAGGCACTGTGTCTGTTCTATGCGGTAAACCTCGCAGGCGGTGTAGCCAGTATGATCCATCCCTTATCCTCCGAGATGGAGATAGAGTATTACTTAAAGACCTCCAGGTCTGTTATGGTAGTGACTCTGGATCAGCTCTTTGGCAAGTTCAAGAATATACTTGACAAGACAGAAGTAAGGCTCACCATCATCACAGGTATCCAGGACGGACTTGCATTCCCGAAGAATGTCGCATACAAAATGACAGCCGGAAGAAAAACAGAAAAGGTTGAAGAAACAGATTGTATTTTCCGCTGGCAGACATTTATGCAGCTCGGCAAAGATTATGAAGGACCTTACGCAGAAAGCCGTCTGGCACAAGATCCTGCGGTTATCCTGTTCTCGGGCGGAACTACCGGAACCACCAAAGGAGTTGTGCTGACCAATTACAACTTCAACGCCCAGGCCATCATGATAAAGGCTACGGTACCGGTCCTTTCACCCGGAGACAAATTTATAGCCGCTATGCCTATGTTCCACGGGTTCGGACTTGGAATCTGCATCCACTGCATGCTTTATGCAGGTGCCTGCAGCATACTGATACCCAGGTTTACGGCAAAGAGCTATGTGAAGCTGATATCCGAATCGAAGTGCTCGTATTTCGCAGGTGTGCCTACATTGTTTGAAGCAATACTCAGGGTTCCTCCGATCCATGGCCTTGATTTTTCAAATCTGAAAGGTATTTTCTCGGGTGGAGACAGTCTTTCGCCCGAACTTAAGGACAGATTTGATAAATTCCTGGCAGATCATAATTCACCCGTACAGGTTCGTGAAGGTTACGGTGCGACGGAGACTCTGTCAGCATGCTGCCTGTCACCCAAGGAGGGTGCTAAGCGCGGAAGCATAGGTATTCCTTTCGCCGATATGGAGTTCAGAATCGTTGACCATGATACGGGCAAAGAGCTTCCTGTCGGAGAAACCGGAGAGATTATCATCAGCGGTCCTTTGATCATGAAGGAATATATCGGCAATCCCGAAGAAACAGCACAGACCTTAAGGGAGGACAAAAACGGAACCAGGTGGCTCTATACCGGAGACCTTGGCATGATAGACGAAGACGGTTTTGTATTCTTTAAGGGAAGAGCAAAACGTATGATAATTGCTTCGGGATATAATGTTTATCCCAATCAGGTTGAGGCTGTTCTTGAGGAACATCCGAAGGTTGAGAAGTCCTGCGTTATCGGTGTGGCTGACAAATACAGGATGCAGAAGATCAAGGCTTTTGTGGTATTAAAGCAGAATGTTGAGCCGAATGAGGATACCAGAAAAGAACTCATGGAATACTGCAAGACCAAATTTGCTAAATATGCCAAACCAAATGAAATAGAATTTAGAGACAGTCTTCCTACGACCAAAATCGGAAAAACCGATTTCAGAAAGCTGGAGGAAGAAGAGAAAATAGCCAGGGAAGCAAAGCAGGTAAGCTAAAAAAGTATTAGTCTACCGGGAGGACAAAGCAATGCTTGTTGACAGCGGTCTGGTATTGGAGGGAGGCGGAACCAGAGCCCTCTTTTCAGCCGGTATTTTAGATCGTTTAATAGAAAATAAAATATATTTTAAAAATGTCTATTCAGTATCAGCCAGTGCATATGTGGCCCTAAGCTATATATCAAAACAAAACGGCTGGTCCAGAAACGCACTGCTGAATACTGTAGGGATCAGAAAACTGTTCTCGTGGTGGAACTTTTTTACCAGGGGATCGGTATATAACACGAAGCTTATGTTTTACCGCATTCCCAATGAAATACTGCCCATAGATTTTGATGAGTTTTTCAATTCTGGACAGAGACTTACCATGAGTATGACTGATCTTAGAACGGGAGAACCGGTCTATATAAATGATTACAAGGACAAGGACTATCTGATGGATATGTGCTGTGCTTCAAATTCATTTCCGGTCATCACCCGTACAAGATTTATCGACGGAAGACCCATGACCGACGGAGGAATGGCCGATGCTATTCCGATAAGGCGTGCGGTATCCGACGGGATGAAAAAGAATCTGATAATACTTACGCAGCAGAGCCGGTACAGGAAAAAACTGAAGACCAGTAAACTGATCACCACCAGATATTTCTGGCATAGGAACTTTGTAAAAACCATGAGGGAAAGACCGTACAAATACAATTCGGATCTGGATTTTGTGGAAGAACTCGTGCTTCAGAAACAGGCACTGGCCTATTATCCCGAGATAAGTCTGCCCAAACTTATAACCCGTGATCCAGTGAAGCTTAACGAACTTTATGAGCATGGTTATGAAATGGGCAAAAAAGTAGTGGAAGAAGTAAAAGATTTTTTTGAGATTAAGGGAGAATAAATGATTACGAAGCTTTTGATCACCCTGAAATACGGTGAGACTAAAGTGAAAATGTACCTGATCGGTGTGATAGTCCTACTGATCGCAGGTCTGGTCCTCCTCATTTCGGGAATATCCGGGAACTCTCTGATATTCCTGGGGACGGGAGCGGTTCTGCTGATCGCAGGACTTCTTGTTATGTTTTCGTTTTCATTTGTTGATATTAATGTGGACCTTGAAAATAAAAACAAGGAGCCGAAACCCAAGAAATCAAAAGACAAAAAGGATAAAGAAAAAGAAGAAAAAAACAGCGAGTTCGACAAGAAGGAAGACGAGAACATGGATATAGATTTTTCCATGCTTGAGGAAGATCTGTCGGATCTGGCTATAGGTGTGGGAAGCACCTTGCCCGGAGTAGGTAACTCTTCGAAAGAAGAAAAGGCAAAGGATGAAAAGAAGGATGGTTCCAAGAATTCGGAATCGGATGATGATCTGGAAGCGATGCTGAGAGAACGTGAGAGTGATGAATCATACGGTCTCGATGAGATTATGGCATATGATACAGGCGATGATGACAGGCCTTCTGCGAGCAGAAAGGAAGATGTGTATGAGGTAAAAAAGCCCACTGCCAAACAGATAAAAGCCCGGAAGAAGATGCTGAAAGTCAGAAAAGACGACAGAAGATATACACCTGTTTTTATCGATTCATGGAAAGAAGCCAGAGTTCTCCATACCCCTGCGTTTATTCAGGAAAAAGGAAGAATATGCAATATTATCCTTGTTGAGGGCGCGCTAAGAACAGAACTTATGCCCATGGGAGATTTCCTAAAAGTTACCTATCAGAAAAACGTTGAGGAAAAATTTGCGGAGAGTTATGAAGAGATAAGAAACGATCCGGATGTAAACGTGATATTCGGAGATCTCCTTCCCTCGCTTTATCAGGGTACCGAAAGAGGAACTACGGATGCAATGTTTAAGAATCTGTATATCATGGGCGGAAAGATTGCTATTACCCCGAGATCTCTCAGAAAGATGTTCAACAAGTTTGACTTTGAATTTGAAGTATTTGATTCGCTGAATATTCACGGAAAATATTCGGATTACTTCAAAGAAGCTTATGAGAGCCGTATTTTCTGGACGGACAATGTCATATCCCAGAATGATTATCAGGACAGGATCAGAAGAACCCTGCAGGCCATGGTCGATGACAAGGAACTTAAGAATGAAGATTTCGACAAGGATGTTGAGCTTATGGTCAGATACAACCTGATCACCAGGGAATATGCCGATTATTACAAAGCCAGGAAAACGGATAACATAAAGATAAAGATTTAAGAGGGTTTACCATGGAAACGATTCAGATAGGAAAAATATACCGGCATTTTAAGGGCGGAATATATCAGGTTCTATGTACTGCGACACATACAGAGACAAACGAGAAGCTGGTGATCTATCAGGCACTTTACGGTAGTTTTCAGGTGTTTGCAAGACCTGCCTCGCAGTTTACTGAGGAGGTACCGGATTCTAAAGAAAATGTTACAAAGCAGCGCTATAGGTTCGAGGAAGTAAAGGATGTGGAAAGTGTAAATGTTTCTGCAGGGAACATAAATACGGTACCGTCATCCGGTGACAGCGGGAAGAAGGCCGAAGTGGAAGGGTCGGTTGATCATACCGGTAATGATATCGGAAGTGATATGGCTGAAGACACAACAGAAAGTACAGCAGAAGACAAAGACATGGCAGGAGTTCCGTCACCGGTTATCATGCAGTTCTTAGACGCCGGATCATCAAAAGAGAAACTCGATATCATAAAGGCAAACTACAGTAAGATTGATGAAAGAACCATAACAAATATAGAGGTCAGTCTTGATATCATATCATCAAGCGATGATATCGATCAAAGAATCGGTTATGTTTGTGATGTATTAAGTACACGTTCAAGATTTGAAGACAGCAGACTACGATAAAAAATGCCTCGGATTTTCAAAATCCGGGGCATTTAATGTTAAATATATAACTTGCAGATTATTTAATAAGAAGAGGCATGAACTGCATGAAAATTCCTATTGCTGTTATAAGAATTCCGGCAACAATACCTGTATTTCTTCCACCCTTTAATACTATATCGTAGAATTCATGAGGATCTGATGGATTTATAAATATGGTCACTACATCACCTTCATGAGGACGCCGCCAGTACATTCCAATTTTTTCGTATATGTCGTTGCTTGCTACGAACCTTTGCTCATTGAAGAAAAACTCATATGAGAAATTGTAACGTCTTCCGCCTTTGCCGCCGTATTTGGAATCTATCTCATAAATTCTGGCTTCTACAGGGACGGTACAATTTTTTTTGATCAGGCTGTATTTATATGCCTTGGTATACAGCAGCCACCCTCCCATGATAATACATACAAGTCCCATGACTATGTAAAATCCGTTACCTGTGAAAAAACTGTTGGTACGATAAACGGTATAGGCCGGTACGTAATATGCAGGTGTTAGCATCTGAATCATAAATCATCTCTCCTTTTGGTGTATGGGATCGTTATCCTCTGTTTCCTTTACAATATACACCGGACGTTGTTTTATTTCCAGATATATTCTGGCGAGATACTGTCCCATAATTCCTAAGAAAAGCAGAATTATACCACCGAGCAGAAGCATCATGAGGTAGAGGGTCGGAAAACCGGCTACGGGATCTCCGAATATTATGGTTTTTATAAAATGAAATATACCCAAAAAGAAGGATACCAGACAGAAGATGATCCCGAGCCATGAGCATATTTTCAAAGGTACTTCGGAAAAACTTAAAATAGCGTCAAATGAATACGAGAGTAGTTTTCCACCGGACCATTTTGATTCTCCTGCAGGGCGTTCTCCCGTTTCAAAAGGAAGCCATTTGGTATTGAATCCCACCCAGTTGAATATGCCCTTTGAAAAACGGTTGGTCTCAGGCATCGACAGTATGGCGTTTATCATGGGGCGGTTCATGAGGCGGAAATCTGTGGCTCCATTCTTTATGTTCAGCTTTGACAGCCTGTTCATCAGCCTGAAAAACACTGAAGAAAAATGTCTTCTGAAGAACCCTTCTTTTTTCCTGTCATCCCTGTACATGGCTACCGAATCGTAGGGCCCGCTGCCGGTCGTATCGGAGTCGGAATCGGGTGTAGTGAGAGTATTGTACATCAGGGGCAGCAGTTCGGGCGGGTGCTGAAGGTCGGCATCCATTAGCACGGCATAATCTCCTTTTGTATTTTTTAAGCCTGCCAGGATCCCTGCTTCTTTTCCGAAGTTTTTGGAAAACGAAACATAGCGGATGCTTTCGTCTCGCGCGTGAAAATCCCTTAAAATCTCAAGGGTTTTGTCTGTCGAACCGTCATCCACAAACAGCAATTCCGTATTTAATTCATGTTTTTCCTTTAGTTCCTTCCTGACAGGTGTGACTGCCTCGACGAACAAAGGCAATACCTCCTGCTCATTAAAACACGGAACAATGATAGTCAGAAGCTTGTCCATATTTCTCTCCGGGTTATGAATCCAGTTTTTCCGACAGTTCTTCCCATTTTTCGAGAAGAGCCTCCAGCTCTTTGGAATTTTTCTCGTGTTCTGCGGATAATTCCATAAGCTTTGAAGGGCGGGTAGCTACGTCGGGTTGCTGCATTTCTTCATCTATTTCAGAATTTCTGGCTTCGAGCCTATTTATCTCTTCTTCACATTTCTTTAATTCATTTTCAATCTTCCTGGTTTCCGCCTGCTTTTTCTTGGCGTTTGCCCAGTCCTCTTTGGAACCCTTTGATGATGCGGCATCATCGGATGAGACCGAAGCGGATACACCCGAGACGGCCACCTGTTTTTCTTCATGGAGTTTCATCAGCGCATCACGTTTTTCCAGATAGTAGTCGTAGCTCCCTTCAAAGCACAGGAAACCGTTATTCCTTAGTTCCATTATCTTTGTGGCGGTTTTATTGATGAAATATCTGTCATGGGAAACGTAGACAACGGTTCCTTTGTATGAAGATACAGCCTGCTCGAGTATTTCCTTCGATATGATATCAAGGTGGTTCGTAGGCTCATCGAGAAATAGAAGGTTTGCATCGGAAAGCATAAGTTTTGCCAGTGATACACGTCCTTTTTCTCCACCGCTTAAGTCCCTTATCAGTTTAAATACATCATCACCTGTAAACAGGAAAGCAGCGAGCACGTTCCTTACCCTGGTGTTATCCATATCGGGGTATGTATCCTGAATCTCTTCAAATACTGTCTTTTCAGGGTTCAGGACATGATGTTCCTGATCGTAATAACCTGTATAGACCTTGGCTCCGAGTTTGAACGTTCCTGCATCGGGTTCGAGGAGCCCATTCAGGATTTTCATCAGTGTGGTTTTGCCGGTTCCGTTCGCACCTATGATGGCTACCTTGTCACCTTTTTTAACCTCAAAATCCACATCACGGAAGAGTGTTACACCGTCAAAGCCTTTTGATAGTCCTCTTACCGTCAGCACATCATTACCGCTCTCGATATTCGGTTCGAGGCGTATATCCATCTCGGCGTTCAGTTCCTTGGGAAGCTCGATACGTTCCACTTTTGCAAGTTGTTTCTCCCTGCTTTCTGCACGCTTTATGGACTTTTCACGGTTAAATGATTTCAGCTTTTCTATTACCGCTTCCTGATGCTTGATATCACGCTGCTGATTCAGATACTGCTTGATCAGGGCATCGCGCATCATCTTTTTCTTCTTCGAAAATTCGGTATAATTTCCGTCATAGCTTATGGCGTGTGTGTTCTCTATTTCTACTACTTTAGACACTATTTTGTCCAGGAAATAACGGTCATGGGCTACCAGGATAACGGCTCCTTTGTATGAACCGAGGAAACCTTCGAGCCATCTTATGGCATCCATGTCGAGATGGTTGGTGGGCTCGTCGAGCATGATGATATCCGGTTTAGACAGCAGCAGTTTCGCCAGGGCTACTCTGGTTTTCTGACCTCCCGAGAGAGTACCGACCGTTTTAGAAAACTCGTCTTCTTCAAATCCGAGACCTTTCAGCACGCCTGTCACTTCACTTTTTATGGCATACCCGTTTGCATCCTCGAATTCGGCATTCATACGTGAGTAACGGTTTAGTGCCTGTTCGAGTTCTTCACCTTTGAGATCTTTAAGGGTATGTTCAGTTCTTCTGATATTTTCTTCCAAAGCGAGGATATCCGCTTTTACTGACAGAACCTCGTCATAGATATTGTTATCGTCCGTGAGATTCTGAGTCTGGGTAAGTATTCCTATGCTTGCGTCTTTTTGCAGGGAAACCGTGCCTGAGTCGGGGGCAAGTTCGCCGGTTATGATTTTTAATAATGTCGATTTACCTGCGCCGTTTATTCCGACGATTGCGGCTTTCTGACCCGCTTCTATATGAAATGAAACCTCGGACAGTATCATGTCCGTTCCGAAGCTCTTTGTTATGTTGTTTACGGATAATATCACTTTCTTTTTCCTCCGGGTTTAGTACTATATAATTATACCCATGAAATAAAAAAAATCAAGTTAAACTTAACAAGGCACGGATATGAAAAGTAAGCACGCGTCCTGCAATAAAGCGGACCGGCTATGTATAGTAACATTTGACAAAAAAATAGTTTTGGGATAAAATAAAATGATATGAAAAAATGCAATTTTAGAATGGAGATAATATGGGATTTGAGAGCATACTTGATATAAAGGAATCGAATAAAGGAGTGACAAGGCCTGCATTTTTCCTGGACCTGAACATAGATCAGATTATAGAAAGGGCCACAAAAGGAGACAGAGGAGTGATACAGTATTTTGAGTATTTCCCTCTGGACGAGGAATGCGTGGAATACAGACGCATGGTATACCGTGATATATGCGAATGCGGATTATATGACGCGCTGGCCGCCTTCAATATGGCATATAACGAATACCGCGATATCGAGAATAAGAAAAACAGCACACGTGTAGATCTTCAAAAACCGGTCTGGAATTTCTGCGGTATGGTAATATATACGGGATGTCTGGTAAACCTTCTTGAGGCACTTAAGGCAGCGGATCTGAAGTCTGAAGGTTTTACGGAGCTTGCGAAATACCTCGAAGAGTATACCGGAACGCAGGATTTTATCTCTATGAAAGAAAAATCCGTGAAGCTTAAGACTGCACTTGATGCGTTGTCTGTTACGGCCGATTATGAAAACGGAAGAATAATAGTGTCGGTTGAAAACGGTATTGAGGAAGAAAAAGAGAAGAGCGCTGAAGAGGATGATGAGCAGGAAGAAAGAAACTTTAGATTCTATGAAGAATTCCTCTCCGGAATCTGTGCTACCAACGAAAAAGAGTTTGTCAATCCCTGTGCATCTACCGACGAACTTACCGGATTCGAACAGGAGATAGTAAAGATAGTCGCAAAAAGAAATCCGGATATTTTCAAAGAAGCCGACAAGCTTTATGATGAAAAGAATAAATATGAGAATACGGTGTTTGGCAGGCTTGCAGATGAACTGAGGTTTTATCTTTCCTTCTATGAATTTGAGGAGAAGATGAAAAAAGCGGGATTTGCATTTACGAGTCCCAAAAAGTCGGAAGGCGAACGGATAGCTGCTACCGGACTTTACGATCTGGCACTTGCCTGTGTAAACTCGGAAAAAGGAAAACCTGTGATCAGTAATGACATGTCGTATGAAAAAGGAGAACTTTTCTTTGTCCTTACAGGTCCCAATCAGGGCGGAAAAACCACTTTTGCGAGAAGTCTCGGACAGCTGGTATATTTTTCAAAAGTCGGGCTTGATGTTCCTGCAAAAGAAGCTTCGGTGATGTATTTCCCGGATATACTTACACACTTCTCCGTAGAAGAAAGCGTGGAGACCGGACGAGGCAAACTGATGGAAGAGCTGGTTCGTCTGTCACCTATGATGAAGGAAAATCCAAGCGATGCATTTGTGGTAATAAACGAATTGTTTACCACTGCGGCAAATTACGATGCGATCATCATGGGCCAGAACGTGCTGAAGCATTTTCTGGAACAGGGATGTCACGGGATATATGTCACGCACTTGAGGGAGCTCTGTGATATAGATGACAGGATAGTAGGTCTTTCTGCACAGCTGGACGAGAATGGCAAACAGAACTTTAAGATATTGAAAAAAGCGGTGGACTACGAAGGATGTGCAAAGAATCAGGTGGAGAAGTACGGCCTGGGTTACGAGAATCTGAAGAAGAGACTTGAATCGATCAGAGGGACGGTTCTGTGATTGATGCAGTGATGTATATAAATGAGGGGATGCAATGAACGCATATTTGTTATATAAGGATAAAGAATGGGTCGGAGCTTCAAAGTACTTTGATTCCAAATCGATAGTTCAGGATTTAGGGCTTAAAACCCTGTATATGAATGCCGGAAAAGACGTGGTATTTGAAAACGGAGCTGCAAAACAGATAAAAGAACAGGATCCGTTTATAACGGATACGATGAGCAGGGTTATGGTGGTTCCGCTCGTCTCAAAAGAAGAGATATTATACAGGCAGAAGATATTAAAGGACTGTCTGGAAAACGAAAGTTTTATCCAGGACCTGTACAAGGCTGCGACATCCATAGTCGGAGAATGGGACAAACTGGGGAGAAGAGCCACGGGATACAGCGGAAGATCCGATGATGCGGGCTGGACGGTCACACAGATACATCTGACTTCGCTCTTCGTTTCGGGTCTTAAAAAGATAAAAAAACTTCTCAGGGGAAGTACGGTTCTGTTTTCATCTGAAGGTCTGAAAAATCTCGCAAAGCGTCTGAATGAAGAATTCGACGACGAATATGAAAAGAAGATAGAGACGCTTCTTAATGATGTTTCATTCTATGTGAAGGAAAGCGAAGAAAAGGACGGAGCACTGTTTGTATACTCTCCGAGACTGGTAATAGAGGGGAAACTCGGAGCCGGACTGAAACTCAAAGATGTGAAATTAAAGGAAGTCACATCAAAAATGGTAAGATACAGGAATCCGAAAAGCACGATATCAAAAATAGTAGGATTCAAGAATTCCCTGACCCCCGATTCATTTTCTGTCAAAATGACTCCGGCTATAGAAAAACAGGTGGTTCAGCTGGAGCAGAATACAGTAAATTATATTATGACTTTTACCGGAGAATTTTTGGACAGATTCTCGGGATTCTTTGATCAGCTGTTGTTCCAGACAGCGTTTTACAGGGGTGCCGTGAATTTGAGCCGGCATATGAAGCGTATCGGGATAGACTATTGTTTCCCTACGGTATGTGAGAGGAATAATCTGGCGTTCAGTGAGCTTAAAGAATTTGTCATGTGTATGGAACAGCGTGTGAATGCGGTAGGAAATACCTGCAACATACACGACAAAATGCTCGTGATCATCACCGGAGCCAACCAGGGAGGAAAATCTACGTTTCTTAGAAGCGTAGGCATTGCCCAGGTTATGATGCAGGCAGGACTTCAGGTAGCTGCGGAAAGCTTTTCAAGCGGAATATTTACATCTCTGTTTACTCACTTTACCCGTCGTGAGGACTCAGCCATGAACAGCGGACGTCTGGATGAAGAACTGGGACGTATGAATTCCATAATCGACCATCTGGATAACGCATCCCTCGTACTTTTAAATGAATCATTTGCTACTACTACGGAGATAGACGGATCCATTATAGCCTATGATATCATAAAAGCCATGAACGAGGCAGGAGTGAAGGTCATCACTGTTACTCATCTTTTGTCGTTTGCCCAGAAGATATATGCGGAGACTGAAGAGAAGGAAAAGAACAATGAACATTCTGATATCACCTTTTTCTGTGCCGAAAGAAAAGAAGGCGGCGTGAGAACGTTCAAGATGATACAGAGCGTTCCCGAGCTGACAAGTTTCGGTCTCGATCTGTATGCGGATGTTATAGGAAAACCTGTGATTTTTTCGGAGGTAGGTTCAAATGAACAGGAAGGAATTAAAAAATAGGGGACTTGCAGTATTAAAGACCCACTATTGGATAATAGTCCTGATCATGGCATTCACTTCATTTATCGGAGTGGAGAATGCCTCTTCATTTGGTTCGCTGAAAAGGGCATTGTCAAGGGAGAGCCTGCTGGATTCTGATGAAATATCAACCTCCATAATGGATGAGAGATTCGGAGGGGTCGCAGATGTGTTCCAGTACATAACCAGCGGGTTCGGAGCCGATAAAGTATGGGACAGTGCCACAAAACTAAAAGATAATATCACGGAAAGCGGTAAAAAAATAGGTGACAGCTTGTCAAACGGCATCCTCGAAGGCAAGGATTCCCTGATAGACGGTGTGAAGAACTTAAAAGACGGACTTACCGATGTAAAGGACAGTGTTTCCCGTGTAGCAAGCCAGATAGACGGAGGAGCACTGGAATCTTCATACATTGGTCCCGTAGAAGTAGGTAAAACTCAGGGAGTATTTGCGGAAATCGTAAACTCTCTTACATCGGGAAAGCTCTTCAACCGTATCTTTGCGGGTATAGCATCGATCGTAAAGTCGGATAATGCGGCATCTATAATTATCATCGGATTGATGATCCTGCTTTCAGTATTTATTTGGTATTTTGTTTTTAATATATTTAAGGTTGTATCCATACGTTTTGTGCTGGAATCGAGGACTTATGAAACTGTCCCCATCAGAAGAGTTTTTTATCTATTCAGATCCGGCAGATGGATACAGACGGCATGGGTATTGTTTTCTACTACGATTATAACCATCCTGTGGTCCCTTACGTTGGTGGGCGGTATTATAAAAGCATATCAGTACATGCTGGTGCCGTATATTATGGCTGAAAACCCCGGCATATCGGCAAAAGAAGCCAGAAAACTTTCAACCGATATGATGAACGGACACAAATGGGAGGCGTTTAAGCTCGGTGTTTCGTTTTTGGGATGGAAAGTGCTGTCATTTTTCACGTTCGGAATTTTGGAACTGTTCTTCTTAAATGCGTATGAGGCCGCTACATTTGCCGAGTATTATACGGAACTCAGGACTCAGATAAAAAAGAAAAAGAAGTCCGTTCCTGAAGCAGAGCTGTTAAACGACAGATTCCTCTATGTCAAGGCTGATGACAAGCATATCGATGAAGCTTATGCGGATATAAAAAGCCTTGTGGATGAGGAGATGCCGGCACCTTCCGAGATGAAGGGCGTTGCCGGATTTATAGCAAAGAATTTTGGTCTGGTACTTTTTGCCAGCCGTGAAGAGAAAAAGCTTTGCGAGTATGAAGAACACCAGATGAAGATAAAGACAAAGCAGGCGGTCTTTGAAAAGAAGATTTATCCGTTCAGACTATTCCCGGCATACAGAAAGACCATACTGCATCTGATAAAACCGCCCAAGATTGAATATCTTCATTACGGCAGACGGTATTCTATATGGTCGATAGTACTGATGTTTTTCTGTTTCTCATTTATAGGCTGGCTGTGGGAAGTGGGACTTCATCTGTATGAGGACGGAGTATTCGTAAACAGGGGATTCCTGCGCGGACCCATAGTTCCGATTTACGGCTGTGGAAGTATCCTGATACTTATTTTCTTAAACAGGTTCAGGAACAGACCGTTACTGGAATTCGGAAGCATACTTGTATTAAGCGCTATCATGGAGTATTCTACCGCAACGGTTCTTGATAATATGTATCACACCCAGTGGTGGGATTATACGGGTTATTTCTTAAATATTCAGGGCAGGATATGTGCGGAAGGTTTGCTTCTGTTTGCGGTACTCGGGTGCCTGGTGGTATATTTCTTAGGCCCTGTATGTGACAACTGTTTCAGAAAATGGAGGCTGCGTTATGTGGCCCCCCTGTGTATCATGCTGCTCCTGATATTTATGGCGGATATTGTATATTCAAGCAATAATCTGAATACCGGAGCAGGCATCACCGAATATCCAGACCAGCATCCTGAGACAGTACAGGAGAGTGGAACGTGACAGTAGGAATTGTTCTTTTGGTCACATGATTTAGTTATTGTTATAAAAGGATAAATTTTACAAAATGTTAGCATTAATACTTAGTCCGTTATATTTATTTGCGACATGGCTTATAGCATTTATGGTAAACAGATGGCTGAAGGCATGTTTTAAGAAAACAAATATACTGGTGAAAATCCTGATCTACGGTGTGTTTATATTTGCGGCAGCAGCGATGCCCATAGGCTTTCTGCTCCCGTATTCAAAGACGAAGTTCGCATTCCAGCATTATGGCAGCATGTGGCTGGGGGTACTTCTCTACTCACTGTTCCCGGCTATACTGTATCTTATTTTCTGTCTTATCTGGAGAATCGTAAAAAAGAAGAAGGGGACTACAAAAAGTCTTGAAAGACCCAGAGAGATAGCCATCAGCGCTGCGTCTGCCGGTATAATATTTACATTGATAATATGTATCTACGGTTTTATCCATGCCACCGATACCAGGGTCACGGATTATTCGGTGGAACTTCCGAAGAAAAACGGCAGGCTTGAAGAACTGAATGCCGTAATGGTAGCCGATATGCATATGGGATTCAATATCGGTGTACCCGAGATGGAAAAGATGGTGAAGCTTATAAATGAGTGTGAACCGGATATAGTGTTTATTTGTGGAGATATTTTTGATAATATATATGACGCTTTGGACGATCCGGAAAGGCTCATCGGACTTTACCGTGAGATACACAGTAAATACGGAATATACGCATGTTACGGCAATCATGATGTTGATGAACCTGTACTTGCGGGATTTACATTTAATCAGGACCGGAAAAAAGAAAGTGATCCGAGAATGGATGAATTCCTTGAAAAAGCCGGTGTAAATCTGCTGATGGATGAGGGAGTCCTGATAGAAGACAGTGTATATGTGTACGGACGTCCCGATTATGCAAGACCCGGAAGAGGAATAACAGTCAGGAATACCCCTCTGGAGATTATGGATAAAGCTCCCGCTTCGGATTATCCTGTGATAGTGCTCGACCATGAACCGAAAGGCCTTGAGGAACTGGCGGCAGCAGGGGTGGATCTGACATTAAGCGGTCATACCCATGCGGGTCAGGTATTCCCCGGGAATATCCTGCTCGTTATTATAAGTGAGAATTCATACGGATTAAAAAAGATAGGAGATATGACTGATATAGTGACGTCTGGTGTAGGTCTCTTTGGACCGTATATGAGAGTCGGAACTATATCGGAGATATGCAATATAAAAATACGATTTACAGAGTAAATAAAAAGAATCCGGGCTGTCCACAGTCCGAATTCTTTTTGTATATGATTATTGTAAGCGTTACATTATTTTGTTACACTTTTTGCTATCGATACCGCGGGATCACGGTAAGGAATAAGCATGGACTGGAATGCATGGTACAGATCCGACTTACCGGGCCATACAGTACCTTTTAGCCTGTTTTTCTCATCCAGCTGATGGAACCATGAACCGGTATTATGATCCAGAACCGTTTCATCCAGGTATTTTAAGAACATTCCGAAATCATCGCTGTATTTCTTGTCTCCGGTAACCCTGTACAGGACTGCCGATGTATTTATGGCTTCGGCCAGGGTCCAGTGCATTCTGTCATGTACGACAGGTTTTCCTTCCCAGTCCGTGGTATACACTATTCCTTCAGCACCGTCTGCGTTCCATGCATCCGATATGGCTCTTCCGTACAGGTTGCAGGCTGTTTTTAAGTATTTCTCCCTGATTCCCCTATCCAGATCTTTGGTGGATAATACCCATTGTGTGATGAGTCTCGCCCATTCTATGCCATGTCCCGGAGTAGCGCCGTACGGCTTAAACGGATCGTCGGGTTTATCTTTGTTCATATCAAGTTCGGCTTTCCATTCCGATGTAAAATGTTCGGGAAGCCTGTAGCTGTTTTCTTCTGCCCACTGTACTACTTTTGATATGATACGGCCTGCGCGAACTCTGTACTTTTTATCTTCGAGAGCATCGGCAGCTGCCAGGAAAGCCTCAACAGTATGCATGTTGGCATTTAATCCCCTGTAGCTGTCAAGTGTCGAAAAAACTGTATCCCAGGTATCGACCGACAGTCCTTCTTCTTCATTCCAGAAACGCTTATCGTACAGGGCTATAGCTTCGTCAAGAAGTTCTTTCGCTCCTTCTATCCCTGCAAGATACGCGCTTGATGTGGCGAGTATTACAAAAGCATGAGCATAACACTGCTTGCCTTCCAAAGGTCTTCCGTCAGGGGTGATACCTGCATACCATCCATCGTTTTCTGTGTCCTTAAGTTCGGTTTTCAGTCCTTTAAGCCCTTTTGAAGCGAGCTCCTCACATTCCGGGAATCCCAACATTCTACCTATACTGTATACATGGACCATTCTTGAAGTTATCCATGTTTCTCTGTTTCTGTCCGTCCATGGTGTTCCGTCATCACCCAGATAATAGCTTGAGCCTCCGGGAGAGGGGAATTGTTTTCCGAAGCTTAACAGCGCTTTTACATTACTTTGCAAAAATTCTTTGTTTTCCGGTGTATCGATAACATATTTATTGTTCATAGAAAAACCTCGTCTTCCTAAAATATCAACGGATATCGTAAACGCTTCTTACGGTTATTCCGTCTGCTTTGCCACTGATAATTTTCACTGTCTTTGAATCGGCGTTTAAGTCAAAGAAGTTGTCCGACAGCACGAGGTCATCGTTTTCGTTTCTTATCTCGACGCTCTTCGCATAAGCCGATGCACTGACGGTTATCTCATCGCCGTTTACGCTTACTTTCAGTTCGGGATCCCTGAATCTGAAATGTTTCGGTGCACAGAAGAGAACAGTTCCGCATGATACGGTCTCTCCTTCTGAGGTGAATTTGAAACTTACATAATTTTCATAAAGCTTTGCATCGGGCATATCTGTTTTTTCAAGCCATACTGCTGACAGAGGATCTACAGATATAGTTTCTTCTTTCTCTTTGAGAATATTACCGGATGCATCCCTGAGCTGCCATGAAACCACACCTGTCTTTTTCTCCATGGTTTCATTGGTGACGTTCAGCTTTATGGATTTCTTTACGTCAAAAGGTTCGGCGTTCACGTTCAGGCTCTGTGTTAAAAGACCTTCTTCTTCGCATGATACCATAACGGGTGCGAAGAATCTCTTTGCGAAATAGTGAAGTGCTTTCCAGCGTCCGTAATAATCTATGGACGCCCATGAAGCTACGGGCCAGCAGTCATTTAACTGCCAGTAAACGGTTCCCATGCATCTGCCACGGTTACGTCTGAAATGCTCAACACCGTATCTTATAGCCTCAGCCTGAAGCAGTTGTGATGCATAGACCAGAGTATCGAGGCTGTTCGGATATAGGAAGGTCTGTTCCATATAGTTCATGATCTTTCCGTTGGCTGCGGCATTCCTCTGATGTTTCTCCATGATATATGAGAATACATTCCTGTCCTCGGGCAGAGTAAACTTTTCTATGGTTTTCATAGAAGGGAAGGACTGGAATCCGAATTCTGAAAGATATCTGAAATAGAACTGCCTGTACTCCGTAAAAGGTTTATTTCCGTGCCATACTTCCCAGTAGTGTACATCGCCGCGGTTCGGGTCGTTCGGATAGTCAAAACCGCCGCCTGTCGAAGGACTTGCGGGCCAGTAAAATCTGTCGGGATCTTCTTCCTCGAGAAGTCTCGGGAAGAGGTATTCGTACATTTTTACATAATCGCTCTTTATCTCAAACTTTGCGCCCCATGTTCCCTGATCCACAAACATTTCCATTTCGTTGTTACCGCACCATAACCCTAAGGAAGCATGATGTGAGAGCCTTCGGATCTGTTCTTTTAGCTCAGTCAGTATATTTTCTTCAAAGTGTCGGGTAAGCCTGTAGTTCGCACATGCAAACATGAAATCCTGCCATACCACGAGGCCCAGTTCGTCACATATGTCAAAGAAATAATCATCGGGATAAAGGCCGCCGCCCCAGACTCTGATGGAGTTGAAGTTTGCAGCCACACAGTCTGATAAAAGCTTACGGGTCCTGTCTGCATCACACAGGGGAAGCATATTGTCTTCTGGAATATAATCTGCACCCATGGCGAAGAACTTCACTCCGTTTACTACCTGGGCAAACTCTGCTCCGTACTCGTCCTTGGCTGTACTGATCTCCAGTTTGCGAAGACCTATACGCTTGGTAGAACTGTCGAGAAGATTGCCTTCTTTATCAAACAGACCGATTTTCACGGTATAAAGCGGATGTTCGCCAAATCCGTTGGGCCACCAGAGTTCCGGATTATCTATAGTGAGGTCACTGTATCCGTCGGCGTTCTCGAAAATAACGGAGCCTTTAGGATCGGTTACGGATACTTTTATATCAAACCCGCTATCCTTATTAAGTATGATTTCAGGTTTTTCGGTGATAAATTCTTCTATAAAAGCTTTGCATCTGACACGTATGGATACTCTGGACATATCCTTATTAAATTCCTGATGGATATATGTGGAGGTAAAACCGGCCTTTTTAACCTTTAATAATTCCACATTCTTCCAGATACCTGCATCGGGAAGCCTGGGACCCCAGTCCCAACCGAACATATAATGTCCTTTACGGATTTTGGGGAATCCCCTCATGGCGTCTTCTGTACCGAGGATTGCGGGATCCTTTTCAAATTCTTCTGCTATATATTTAGTGGGAGAGTGGAATACTATTTTTATCTCATTTTCCCCGCCTGTGAGTATTTCTTTTATCCTGTATTCCCAGATACGGTGCATATTATCAGCAGATCCCAGCATCTGTCCGTTTAATGAGATATCAGCCAGAGTGTCGATTCCGTTGAACCGTAACAGCACCTCGTCCGCATCGGCGATATCCGTTTGGTTGAGATTAAAAGTACCCACATATTCAAATTCATTGTCCATCAGCTTTAGAGCTGCATCTTCGTTATCCCTATAGTAAGGGTCTTCTATTCTTCCGGATCGTAACAGATCGTTGTATACACTTCCTGGCACTGTAGCGGGATATTCTTTTCCTTCACCCCGTATGCTCATTTTCCAGACAGGATTAAAATTTATCTTCTCCATAGTCAGCTCCTTTAAATTCTTTCTATACTGTTTATTTCTTTTAATGTAGGAATTGCCGGAATTCCGCCGGGTTTGGTGATGCACAGTCCACCGGAAATATTACCGCAGAGACCTGCTTCCTTTAATATTTCTTTGTCTATATCCTCCGGGCGTTTAACTCCCTGACGTACCAGGCTTGACAGGAATGCGCCCCAGAATGCATCGCCCGCACCGGTAGTGTCCTTTACTTCCGGTACATTCATGGCAGCCAGATGTATCTTGGTGCAGTCCACCATTTTGTTGTCTTTTTCATCCCTGATCTCAGGGTTATTGAACAGGTAGATGGTGATGCCTTCGCCGCCCATCGTGAGAACCACAACTTTTATACCGTATTTGTACATATATAAAGGAATGTTTTTTTCACCGTCTACAAAATCCAGTTCTTCATCCGAGATTTTTAAGAGATCCACATAGGGCATGATTTTTTCAACTTCACTTTTGCATTCTTCATATCCCCATATTTTATCTCGGAAGTTTATATCGAAACTCACTGTTTTTCCACATGCTTTTGCTTTTTTTACGGCGAGAAGAACGGCATCCTTTTCGGGAGAACCCGACTGGCTCACAGATCCCGCATGTACTATATCCCATTGGTTAAAATCTATTTTCTCGACATCCGAAGTATCCAGTAACATATCGGCACCGGGTTTTCTGGCGAACGTAAAAGACCTGTCTCCGTGCTCATCGAGAGAAACAAAAGCAAGTGTGGTAGTAGCTTTATCGGTGAGTTCGGGACAGAGTATCTCCACTTTGTCATCCTCTAAAGTCTTTTTTAAGAGCCTGCCGAAATCATCGTTACCGAGTTTACCCAGAAATCCTGATTTTACTTCGTTCCGGGCTACACTTACCGCTACATTTGCGGGAGCTCCGCCAGGGTTAGCGGTATATGTGTTCTTCATGTCTTTTACCGGTGTAAAATCTATTAACATTTCTCCTATACATAATATGCTCATATCGTTTCCTCATTTCTTTTTTTCTTACTTAAAGGGGAAGCCGAGACCCACACAGGTATCGGCTTCGAATCATTTTTTCTTCGCGGACAAATATTTTTTCATATGTTTCTTTATAGCTGCGAAAGTCTCAGGGCTTAAGTCATGCTCAATCTTGCAGGCATCTTTTGCGGCCAGGTTCTGAGGAACTCCCAGTGAGAGCAGGCACGAGGTGAGAACCTGATGTCTGTCATATATATCCTCGGCTATCGCCTTGCCTTTGTCAGTAAAAGTAATATAGCCATTCTCATCAACATTGATATAACCGTTGGTTTTCAGTGTTTTCACAGCGCGGCTTACACTTGGCTTTGAAAAGTGCATTTCATTGCTTATATCTATGGATCTGACATTTGCTTTCTCTTTTTGAAGAACGAGGATGGTTTCAAGATACATCTCGCCTGATTCCAGTAAAATCATAAAGGCCTCCTGTATTATCTGATAAAATCATAATTATAACAGTTAACGTATTCTGTTTTGCCAACTATATTTAGTATAGTAGAAATGATATAAAAGGTCAAGAAATAAAAAATATTAAAAAAATATAAAAAATGCTTGACAAGTTACTTTTTGCTAACTATAATACATAGCGAAGTTACCTAGGGGTACCTCTTAGGTGATTAAGGAAGGAGATAAGATGATGCCACTAAATTTAGCAGACCCGGGCAGGGAAGAGATTATCAAGCGTATCGGCGGAACACCCGAAGTAAAACAGCATTTGGAGAATCTGGGCTTCGTAGTAGGCGGAAGTGCTACGGTGGTTTCCTCGATAAACGGGAATATCATAGTGAATGTTAAAGAATCAAGAGTAGCCATAAGTAAAGAGATGGCTGCCAAGATTATGGTATGATAGAGGAGGAATACATGAGAACATTACGAGATGTTGAAATCGGCAAAACAGCCAAAGTTGTTAAGCTTCACGGTGAAGGAGCCATCAAGAAGAGGATTATGGATATGGGCATAACCAAAGGAGTTGAGATATATGTCCGCAAGGTAGCACCCTTGGGAGATCCTATAGAGATTACAGTCAGAGGATATGAACTTTCATTAAGGAAGGCTGATGCAGAGCTTGTCGAGTGCGTATAACGCACTTTATATTTTGTAATACAGTTACCTTGTGGTAACATTTATTTTGAACCAAGGTTAGCACAAAACAACCTGCTGCGATGTATTGATAAATATGTATGCAAAAAAAAGAAATCATAAAAGGAGAACAAAATGGATATCAGAATAGCCCTTGCGGGCAATCCGAACAGCGGTAAGACCACCCTGTTCAATGCACTGACCGGATCAAACCAGTTTGTAGGAAACTGGCCGGGAGTAACGGTGGAAAAAAAGGAAGGCAAGTTAAAAAAACATGACGGAATAACCATTACAGACCTTCCGGGTATATATTCTCTGTCACCGTACACACTTGAAGAAGTGGTAGCCAGGAACTATCTCATAAACGAGAGACCTGACGCCATCCTTAATATCATAGACGGTACGAACCTGGAGCGTAACCTGTACCTTACCACACAGCTTGTTGAACTCGGCATCCCCGTAGTACTTGCCATAAATATGATGGATGTAGTAAAAAAGAACGGGGATAAGATAGATACAAAGCAGCTCTCTAAACAGCTGGGATGCAAGATAGTAGAGATATCAGCTCTTAAAGGTGAAGGAATCATGGAAGCGGCTGAGGAAGCTATAGACGCCGCTAAAAACGGAAAAACAATACCTCAGCATACATTCTCGGGTCCGGTAGAACATGCGATAGCCCATATTGAAGAAGCAGTTCTCCATTCCATGCCGGAAGAGCAGCAGAGATGGTACGCCATAAAGATTTTTGAACGTGATGAAAAGATACTGGAGCAGCTGAACATATCATCCGATAAAATGACTCATATCGAGGAGGATATCAGATCGGCAGAGAAAGAACTTGATGACGATGCCGAATCAATCATTACGAACGAAAGATATGTATATATCGGAGAAATATTAAAAGCTTCTTATAAGAAAAAGAATAAGGGAAAGCTGTCAGCTTCGGACAAGATAGATAAGATAGTCACAAACAGATGGCTCGGGCTTCCTATATTTGCGGCAGTCATGTTTGCTATATACTACCTGGCCATGGTTACTGTCGGAGCTAGTGCAACTGACTGGGCTAATGACGGATTGTTCGGTGACGGCTGGCATCTGTTCGGCATAGGCGGAGGTGCTACCGAAGAAGCTGAAGAAGAGTATGGGGATACAGATGCTATTCTTGCAGGATTCCTGGCAAAAGCGGATGAAGACGGTTACGATATAGCACCGGCTGAAGAAGCTATGGATACCGAAGCAGAAGAATTTGATGCATCCGCAGCGGTAGAAGCGTTAAATGCATTAATGGCAAACTATTCCGACAAATCAACGGAACTCACATATGAACTTGAAGATGAGGAAACACTGGAAGTAACGGAAGAAACGGCTACTCTCGAGGATGTGGACGGTGCCATAGAGATGTTTGGCAAGTATGAGGGCGGCGTAGACCCTGCAAATTATGGAGTATGGGTACCCGGTGTTCCTGTACTGGTTGAAGACCTTTTGGATAAGATAGGATGTGCCGACTGGCTGAAGAGCCTGATTCTTGACGGTATCATAGCCGGTGTGGGCGCTGTACTCGGATTCGTACCTCAGATGCTTGTGCTGTTCTTCTTACTTGCATTTGTTGAGGCATGCGGATATATGGCACGTATTGCATTCGTACTTGACAGGGTATTCAGGAAGTTTGGTTTATCAGGAAAATCATTTATCCCGATCCTTATCGGTACAGGTTGTGGTATCCCCGGTATTATGGCATCCCGAACCATTGAGAATGAGCGAGACCGAAGGATGACCATCATAACCACTACGTTTATCCCTTGCGGAGCAAAATTACCTTTTATAGCCATGGTAGCAGGCGCTATATTCGGTGGTTCTGCATGGATATCAACAGGTGCATACTTTATCGGACTTGCGGCGATCATCATCTCCGGTATCATGTTAAAGAAGACAAAGATGTTCTCAGGCGAGCCTGCTCCTTTCGTTATGGAGCTTCCCGCATACCATATGCCTACTATCGGCAATGTACTTAGAAGTATGTGGGAGCGTGGATGGAGCTTTATCAAGAAGGCCGGTACAGTCATCCTTATTTCACAGATTGTTATATGGTTCCTCAGCGGATTCGGCTGGGCAGAGGATGGTTTCAGAATGCTGGCTGAGGATGAGATCGATGTCAGCATACTGGCTAAAATCGGTAATGCTATTGCTTGGATCTTCTCACCTCTCGGTTGGGGCAACTGGCAGGCGGTTGTTGCTTCTATCACGGGACTTATCGCAAAAGAAAACATTGTTGGTACCATGGGTGTACTGTATGGCGGCGCAGGCAATACATATGAAGCCATTGGTGCTGCATTTACCGGTATTGCAGGAATGTCATTCCTGGTATTCAACCTCCTGTGCGCTCCCTGCTTCGCAGCCATCGGTGCTATCAAGCGTGAGATGAACAGCCATAAGTGGACCTGGTTTGCTATAGGATATCAGTGCGGATTTGCATATCTCGTATCACTTTGCATCATGCATATTGGCGGATTATTCACCGGCGAGGCAAATGTTGTGGGCGTGATAGTATCAGTCGCAGCCATAGGATTTATGTTCTACATGCTGTTTAGACCGTATAAAGAAGCAAATATCAGAACCGCAAAATATAAGGGCGAAACCAAAAAAGCCGCATAAAATCAATCAGAGGGACGGTTCTCTGATTGAAAATTCAAAATGTCATCCTGAGCGCAGTGAAGAGTCATTAAAAATTCTTCGCTAAAGTTCAGGATGACATCAATTTATGTTGAAATATAAATTGACTAATGATAATATAACAAAAGAGATGTGGAGCATCGTTTTGTTACCGAGGAAACGCTGAAAGCGTTTTCGAGGTGACTTTGATGTGACGGATTATATTTTGAAACGTGTCAATCCGAAATCAATCAGAGAACCGTCCCTCTGATTGAAAAACAGGAGAGGAGGACAAATCAGTATGAACCCCGGTACATTAGCGGTTTCGGCCGTTTTAGTCATAATAGTAGGCCTTATAATCTACAAAATGATCAAAGATAAAAAATCAGGGAAATCCTCCTGCTCTTGTGGTGGCAGCTGCTCAGGCTGCGGGATGGCAGGAAGCTGCCATAAACCGTCAAAGCCGGAACTGTCTTCTGCAAAATCATCAGAAAATGTATCAAACAGTGATCTGTCAACACATGTTTCAGATACTGGAAGCTTACAGATAGAAGACCGGAATGTCATAAAGAAGATAACCCTTCAGATTGACGGCATGATGTGCGGTATGTGCGAGAGCCATATAAATGATGCCATAAGATCAAAGCTGAATGTCAAAAAATTAAAAACCTCACATGTAGCGGGAACGTCTGAATTCCTGACAAACGATGTGGTGTCGGATGATACTCTGCGTGATATTGTAGAAAAAACAGGATACAGGTTAACAGGCATAACTAGGAGTTTTCAATAAAATCCCAAAATAAATTAAAAAAGTGCTTGACAAGTAAAAAGAGATATGATATATTCAGTTAGCGTAAGGTAACTGATAAAAATATTTAGTATTTCGCACGTTTGGTTTCTTTTGAAACCCTCGTCGTTAAATCCTTCAAACCTCATGACGGTATACCGCCAATGTACCGTCGCTCATACTTTTAGACTTTGAGACCCAATATTACTTCTTATTTAGCATATTGATGAGCATCGGGCGAATGACTAAATCTATTTGTCAGAAGATACTGTAAATATCGGCTGGCCCTGAACCGGATTCGGGGAAGGGAAGCCGATAATTTATCAGTA
>JAEEKN010000165.1 GCA_016282435.1 Lachnospiraceae bacterium
AAACGTCTGCCGGGACCGATATTTGAAGCGAACGGATTATGTGATCAGTTGAAAAAAATATGGCCTGAAAATGCTCGCGTGCTTTTGATATGTGCAGGTCCTTTCGAATTTGAAAAAAATGACTCTGTTCTATACTGCATTAAGGAAGCACTCCCAATGAGCGGGTTCTCTGTATCTTCTGTGGAGATGTGTGATGCCAGAACAGAATCAAAAGCAGATAACATAAGCGAAACAGACGTGATAATCCTGACAGGCGGACATGTACCAACGCAAAATGCTTTTTTCAAGAAGATAGGATTAAAAGAGAAGTTAAAAGGATATGAGGGTATTATTTTAGCGTGGAGTGCGGGTTCCATGAATTGTGCGGATACTGTATATGCAGGACCGGAGCTTGACGGGGAAGCCCTGGATCCTGATTTTAAACGCTGGATACCTGGACTCGGGATAACGAAAGTAAATATATTCCCTCACTTTGAGGCGCTGCGGGATGATGTATTAGACGGACTGAGAGTGATTGAAGACATAACCTTTGCTGACAGTATGGGGCATGAGATACTGGCACTTAATGACGGAAGTTATATTGTCATTGATGATGATAAAGAAACACTTTTCGGCGAAGCATACAGGATACTTGACGGAAAAATCGATCTAATATGTAAGGATGGAGAGAGTTTGATTTTGAAATAAGGTTGGAGATCATTTATGAAGATTTCAGCATATCAATTTGCAGTGTCTGCGGATATAGAAAAAAATTACGAAACGATGGTTAAGGCTATAAAACATGCAAAGGAAAAACAGATAGAGCTGATTGTATTTCCGGAGTGTGCCCTGACGGGATACCCACCTATGGATATGGCCTCATGTTCTGAAGTTGATTTTTCAAAGGTTGAAGATTGTTATACAAAATTACAGTCATTATGTGATGAGACAGGTGTAGCTTTCATAATCGGAACAATTGCAAAAGAAAATGAAAAAATCTATAACCGTGCGGTTTTCTTTGCACCTGAGTCCATACCGGTAACGTATGATAAGCGAGCTCTCTGGGGCTGGGACAGGGACAATTTCACTCAGGGAGAACAGCGTGGTGTAGTTGAATATAAAGGCTTCCGCATAGGTATCCGGATTTGCTTTGAGGTAAGATTCCCCGAGTATTTCAGGGAACTGTACAGAGAAAAAACAAACCTTAATGTGATGTTATTTTACGATGTAACTGATGAAGAAAATATCGACAGATACAATATGATAAAAGGACATATACAGACCCGTGCGGTAGAAAATGTCTGCACCTTTATTTCATCCAATACCATAAAACCATATCAGACAGCGCCCACAGCCGTATTTGGTCGTTCAGGACAGATCCTTGCGGAATGTCCGAGAAATGAAGAAGCTTTTGTAGTATATGATCTGGGAAAGAAAGAATACGATTTTGGAGAACGGGGCAGAAAAGAGATATCTGATATATTAGTAGATTGAAAAAACTATATAAAAGCTCTTTGAATGAGGAGGAATTCATGAGTACACGTGAAGAAATTGTCAGTGGTTTTTACAATGAGTACTCGGAAGAAGACAGACTGACGAGGTCGAGACATGGGCAGCTTGAATATGCTACTACAATGGCCTACATCCATAAGTATGCCGGACCCGGATCAAAGATTCTTGAAATAGGAGCCGGTACCGGAAGATATTCAGTTGCCCTGGCAAAAGAAGGCATGGATGTGACTGCGGTAGAGCTTGTGGAAGCTAACCTTAAGATCCTGCAAGAAAGCAGTAAGGGAATTACAGGTATTAAGTCATATCATGGAGATGCTACCGATCTTAGTAGGTTTTCGGATAATGCATTTGATGTAACTCTGTGCTTTGGCCCCATGTATCATCTATATGAAAAAACCGAAGTGAATAAGGCTATAGATGAAGCTATACGTGTGACTAAACCCGGCGGAGTGATACTCTTTGCATTTATATCGGTCTACGCGATAATGTATGCAAACTATTTTCAGGGAAACTGGGCAGCGGGAGAGGAAGAAAACTTCACGACGGACTATAAGGTTAAACATTTTAAGGAGCAGCTGTTTACCGGATATGAAGTTCCTGAATTCGAGGCTTTATTTGACACAAAACCTGTTGAGTGGATAACAACTGCGGGAGTGGACGGAATTCTTGAACCTATAGAAGACCGGGCTGATTTTTCTATTCCTGACAAGGATTTTGATGCATTTTGTAAATGGTATCTTGCCATATCTGAAAAGAGAGAACTGCTTGGATGCACAAACCATTTATTATACATTTGCCGTAAGAAATAATAACAAGACTCAGGTTCTGCCCCAGCCATTTTCGAATCCATTGAGCATACCGATACCTGTTTTTAGAGCTTGCAGTTCTTTGTTACATAACTCTACCGCTTCTGAGATAAATTCATCGGTCATCTTTTTGGTAAAGAAGAAAATATCTCCGTCAGTCACCGTCCGGAAATATGTATCCAAAGACTCGATCAGCCATTTAGTATCAAAACTGCATAGTTCATTTATAGGTTCCATATCAAAATCATCAGGAATGACTATGTCATTTTTCAGGTTGTATTTTACAACCACATAATGGTTTGTTATCGCGTAATCGCGGTGCAACTTTTCAACGTTTCCGGGAATAGTCGGGTTCCAATGGTATCTGTCATATACAAAGTGCCGGTAGCATATGTCCTGTATGAGATGCAGATAGTATCCCAGATACAGGTCATCTGTTTTAAGAAGTTTAAGAAATTTATCCCTAAATCCCTCGAAATCATACGTATAGGTTCTTTTATTGGTTTCGGGGATTTTTATTTTTAAATGTCCCTGATTTTTTTCGCCTGCATCAGGGAGTACTGCACCAAGTTTCAGCCTGCCGATATTTTTAAATTCGTGAGTCCTGATTAATTCATTTGTTATTGCAAGATGTACGATGCTTGAAGCCATTTTAGTCCCTGCCTTTTATGTTTCTGTATTATTGAAGTATACCAAATATATAATGTTATGTCAAAAGGGTCATATTTGCCCCTGAAAATTGACAATATCGACGATTTTGTATATAATAACAGAACAGAGATGGAAGACATTTTCGAGGTGGCATTGACCATGGCCGATGATCGTTTCGAAAGAAAGGAGAAGGTATGGAATATAGGAAAATTGGGGAAACCTATTATATCAGAATGGACCGGGGTGACAAAGTAGTATCAGGGATTTTGGAAATATGTCGTTCCGAGGGAATAAAGAGTGCTATCTATTCCGGTATCGGAGGATGCAGCTCAGCGCAGATCCAGACATTTATTCCTGAAAAAGGAGAATTCGAGACCGAAGAAGTACAGGGAATGCTGGAACTGGTTTCACTCATGGGAAATGTGGTGACTGACAGCGATAACGAGCTTCATTATCATGCTCATGCGATGTTTGCATATAAGGATATCAATGGGCATCAGACTATTGGCGGACATCTGAAGGAAACAACGGTGCTTTATACTGCTGAAATAGAGTTAAGACCCACCGTAGGCGGATATATAGGCAGGAAATATAATGAGGAGACCGGTACCGGTTTCTGGGAATTCTGAATGAGATTGGAGGAGCTTATATGTCTTTTTATGTAGGAAGAAAAGCGATAAGAAAAGTCCCCGGAACGGTAATAAATGCCATCCCTTTACCCAAACCCAAATTATTGGAGGGTTTTGGTAAAAGAGCACTGGTAGGTGAGATATGTGGGTGCAGTGGTAAAAGGTGAGGATGGGACAAAAAATTCTACAGTAGTAGTCGGGCTGAATATTATCAGCGTAATACTTGACAGTGAACTATTGATCAACGCTCCAAAAGAAATAACCACATGGTGCGCGATAGATTCAGATTCGATAAACTATTCACCTTCAAGAACCCTCACTGACAGCGAGATCCGAATGCTCTTAGACCAGATCCGGAGAGGATTCTAAATCAATCTGAGAACCGTCCCTCTGATTGACCTCTGATTAAGAAAGGACACAAAATGGAATACACAAAAGAATCAATCCATAACATAGTACTTGCACAGAGAAAGTTCTTCCGTACCGGAAAAACTTTGGATGTAAACTGGCGTATAAGACAGTTAATAAGATTAAAACAGGCTCTCATCGCTCATCAGAAGGAACTTCAGGAAGCTCTGTATGAAGATCTTCGAAAGAGTCCGATGGAAGCATATCTTGTAGATATAGGTCCTGTAATAGTTGAAATAAATGAAATAATCAACGGCTTAAAAAAGTGGGCCAAGCCTGAAAAGCATTTCAGCGGACTCATGTGCTTTCCGAGTACAAGCACTACCGTATACAAGATGCCCTATGGAGTGTCTCTCATTATAAGTCCTTTCAATTTTCCGGTGGTTCTTACCCTGGGAGTACTTGCCGCATCTATTTGCGGCGGAAATACCGCAGTCATAAAAGCTAGTTCCAAATCTGCATCCACCACCGAGGCGCTTAGGAAACTTATAGCAGATACGTTCCCTGAGAAGTTTGCTACCGTCATAGGCGGAGGACATGATATAGCAGATATCTGCCTTGATGAGCGTTTCGATAAGATTTTTTATACCGGTTCCCCTCAGGTGGCTAAGCATGTGATGGAGAAAGCATCTCATAACCTTACATCTGTGGCGCTTGAACTGGGCGGAGAAACCGGAAACTGGGCCATCATTAGGAAAGACGCCAATCTGAAAGACACCGCTAGAAAAATTGCTTTTTTCAAACTGTGTAATGCCGGTCAGATATGTATAAATATAAATCAGATAGCGGTAGCGGAAGAAGTGGCTGATAAATTCCTGGAGGAATTAAAGAAGCAGTTTGTAAAGATGATAGGGGAAAATGCTGCCGAGAACCAGGATTATCCTAAACTCATAACATCAAAAGTATATGATAAATGTGTAAAGCTTACATCAGAATATTCCGAAAAAGTTGTTTTCGGAGGTACGGGCAATGAGTCGGAATGTCGTTTTTCTCCGACAATCATTTATCCGGTTTCACCTGACGATGATTTAGTTCAGCATGAGCTTTTCTGCCCCATATTACCTGTTGTACCGTATAAAGACAGTGAGGTGGAAAAAATCCTTGATGTTATAGCTGACAGGGAGCATCCCTTAGCCATGTACATTTTTACTTCCAATATAAAATGGGCAGACAAAGTTATGGCTACCCAGCAGTATGGAGGCGGATGTATCAATGAAGTTTGCCTGCATATGATGGTCAAGGGTGTGCCCTTTAATGGAACAGGACATTCCGGTATGGGTGCATACCATGGAGAGTGGGGATTCAGGGAGTTTACTCATCCGCAGACCGTACTCAAAGGCAGCACCCGCTTCAACCTGCCGTTAAGAGAACACCCATATTCGGGAATGCAGGGCAGGATAAAGATGAAACTGCTTAAAATATTTGAAAAATAAGTAGTGTATGCTCATTAAGTCAGGTATAATAAATACCTAACTTTTTGTATAACAAGGGCGCGTTTTTTCACCCCCAAGTAGCAACGGTTTTATCATTTTCATAAAAAAGCGCAAAAGAATCCTAACCATGATTCTTGACAATGGCCTGGTAATTACTGGACCGAGAGCCAGCTTCACAGATGACAACATCATCCGCGGACCCAAGATGTAAGGTAAAGGGTAAGGAAAAGTAAATGAATAATAGAAAGTAACTGTAAAACCCGGATGGATCGCATCCGGGTTTTTGTGGACCAATCCCCTTCACAAAATTATTGACAAAGTCAAAAAATCGAGTATCATCTAATTATCAAAGGATATTTGGATGCTAACAAATTGATATATGATCTGGGAGAAGGGAAGACAAATGGGGACAAAGAAATTTATTTCAGACATACATTTAAATGACTATACCGAACAATACGAACATAAACAGGCCACTGCTTTGGATGCCGTATTTACCGGCGGAAGAAACACCATCAGTTTGAACGGAGAATGGCACTACGCAGTAGACCAGTATGACACATGCTTAAGGCAAAAATGGTTCCAAGAAATATATAAGGACCATAAAGGATTCTCTTTACCCGTTGATTATTCTTTTGACGAATGGCCTGTCATAGAACTTCCCTGTTCATGGAATACAAGACAGAAGGAGTATCTTCTGTATGAAGGCAGTATGGTGTTTACCAGGACATTCGAATACTCCGTACACAAAGAAGAAAAAGTTATTTTGCGTATAGGTGCGATAAATTATATAGGAAGAGTATTCTTAAACGGTGAGTATATAGGTATGCACCGCGGAGGATCCACTCCGGCGTTTTATGATGTCACCGGTATTATCAGGGAACATAACAGGATCATCATAGCCGCCGATGCTACCAGAAGACCGGAACAGGTTCCAACGGAAAACACAGACTGGTTTAATTATGGCGGTGTTTACAGAGACATAGAGCTGATAACTGTACCTGATGTATATATCAAAGATTTTTTCGTAGCGCTGGTGCCTGACGGAAGTTTCAACCATATCAGAATAAAAGCTGAACTTTCAGAACAGGTTACAACCAATGGACGTCTGGATATTCCGGGACTTAAAATATCATCGGAAATCCGGTTTGAAAAAGGTATGGCAGAGATGGTGACAGATGCGGTACCCGAACTCTGGTCACCGGATAACCCCAAGCTGTATGATGTAGAATTGTCTTGTGGAAATGACAAAATCAGCGACAGGGTAGGTTTTAGAGAGATAAAGGTGCGCGGCAGGGATATTCTCTTAAACGGCAGCCCCATATTTTTAAAAGGAGTAAGCTGTCACGAGGAAAGTGTCGAAAACGGGAAAGCTCTCACGGATGAAGAACGCAGGGAAAACATCCGTATAGCAAAAGAGCTCGGCTGCAACTTCATGAGGCTCGCACACTATCCCCATCATGAAAATACTGCTAAACTGGCTGACGAAATGGGACTGCTTCTGTGGGAGGAAATCCCTGTATACTGGGCTATAAGATTTGAACGGGAAGCTACATATCTGGATGCGGAGAATCAGCTTAAGGAACTGATCATACGCGACCGAAACCGTGCCAGTGTTATCATCTGGTCGGTAGGAAACGAAAATGCCGATTCCGACGAAAGACTAAAATTCATGGGTGGTCTGGCCGAATGCGCCCACCTGATAGATGATACCCGTCCGGTTTCCGCAGCATGTCTTGTGGATGGCGAAAAGAACATGATACGGGACAGACTGGAGAAATATCTCGATATCATCGGATTGAATGAATACTGTGGATGGTATTCACCTGATTTCAATTCTCTCCCGGAACTCATGAACAACAGCAATCCGGACAAGCCGGTGATCATTACAGAGTTTGGAGCGGATGCTCTCCGGGGACATCATGGTTCCATAGATGACAAAGGGACGGAAGAATGCCAGGAATACGTATATAAGATGCAGATAGATACTCTAAAAGATATAGAATATATAAAAGGCATGACGCCCTGGATCATGTATGACTTCAGATGCCCGAGACGAACAAGTTATATACAGAAATATTACAATCGAAAAGGGCTGCTATCGGAAGACAAGAGCTATCGTAAACCTGCTTTCTTTGTACTTCAGGATTTTTATAAGTCTTTAGAATATTAAGGGGGACCCATATGGCAAATGTAAATGACTCATTGATAATAAACGGGAAAAAAATAAAAAACAGAATAACCATGGCGCCTACAGTTAAGTTTGATTTTGCAGGCGAAGACGGAAAGGTTACAGAGAAACACATATCACACTATACCGAAAGAGCTGAAGGAGGAGTAGGACTCATTTGTGTCGAGGCAACCGCTGTAACTCCGGAAGGCAGATTTGCAAAAAATCACATGGGTCTCTGGGATGAGAGCCAGACCGAAGGACATCGTGCGATAACAGATGCGTGTCACAAGAATGATGTTGTGGTCATTATACAGCTCAACCATACCGGTATCACTGGTAATCCGATGTTCGGAACCCCTGTAGGTCCTTCTTCTGTTCCGACGCGTGACGGTAAAATGTCGAAAGAAATGAGCAGGGATGAGATACATGCCATGCAGGAAAGCTTTATATCAGCTGCTGTCAGGGCAAAAGAAGCGGGATATGACGGAATACAGCTTCATGGCTGCCACGGATATCTCATAAATCAGTTCGTATCTCCTAAAACAAATCTCAGAACCGATGAATATGGTATGAACAAAGCGCTTTTTGGTAAAGAAATAATACAGGGAATACGCAAAAAATGCGGGTCTGATTTTATCATATCCGTTAGAACACCCGGAGCCGAGCCGGACGTTCAGCATGCGGTAGATGTAGCGAGAGAATATGTTGAAGCAGGCTGCGATTATCTGCAGGTTTCACATGGCATTGACAGTTTTCAGGTGAAGCTTAAGGGCGAAAGCGAACCTTACAGTGACTTATGTGCATTGGGAGTAAATTTTAAAGCAGTATCCGGCTTAAAGGTTCCCGTTTCATGTGTTGGAGGACTGCTGACTCCGGAGCTGATAAAGTATATTGTTGAAAAAGACCTGGCTGATACCGTAGATTTGGCCAGAGGAATGCTGGCGGATCCTCAGTTACCGAACGCAACGCTTGACGGTTCGTCATATGTTAAGTGTTTTGAGTGCAAGGCATGTCAGTATGGTCCGGGCACCGGTCATAGCTGTCCTGCCGAACATAAACGTAAGAATATATAAAAATATCCGGGTGGGCAGTCCATCCGGATTATTTTTTTACAGATTTTTCAACTGAGAGGTATAAGCAGTGTAATGCTCAATCCGTCCCCTTTGCTCTCCGGGAGAAGTTCTCCGTCCATCTTCTCCATGAGCATTTTTGCTATATAAAGCCCGAGTCCGCTTCCTTCTTCTTTGCTGTCAGCCCATTGTTTGCCGCGGTAGAACTTATTGGCTATAAGGCTCAGTTCATCTTCAGGCACTCCGGGTCCATAATCCCGTATCGTCATTTCCAGAAATTCTTCTTCTATTTTATAGGAAACATCTATGGAGGTTCCCGCGTATTTGTACGAATTTGAAATGATGTTTCCTATTACCTGGCTCATACGTTTGGTATCGATATGGATCAAAACATCAGGAGTATCTGTGGATATTACTTTAGATTTGTCATCATATTTTGTTATGATTTCGCGAAGTACGGCAGCAGGTTCATCGGTACAAACTACCTTAAATTCTCCAAGGTCTTCAAGAGTGGAAGAAAAGAGATCGCTGACTAAAACATCTATCTGTTCCGTCTTTTTATATATATTATCCAGCTTCTCATCCATATCGTCTGTTTTTCCGGCAGCCAGTTTCGCCTTAAGCAGTTCCGTCGTAACTTTTATCCCGGTTATAGGAGTTTTTAAGTCATGGCTAAGTGACGCCACAAGCTCTCTTTCACGTCTTTGGAGTGCAATTTCTCTCTTTTTTGAGGCATCCAGTTCCTCTCTCATGATATCGAAACTCTCGGTAAATGTTCCAAACATATTGTTCTTGTCCATCACCAGAACTTCATCAAGTTTTCCTTCAGCTATCCGCCCCGCGAAATCTTTCATGTTATTGAAAGGATCTATAATGTTTTTCTTTATATATTTTCCGTAAATAAATGCTGTAAGAATAAGAAGAATTCCGAATAATGTCAACCCGATTATCATTCCGTTGCGGATGCTTCGCAGATTACCAAGCCCGTCTTCTACCAGTATCACGGAGCCCATGATGATGTTGCCTTTGGTTATATAAGTATATGGGTATCCCTTTTTTATGGCAACAGGAACGGAGTATGTCTCCCCGTCGTTGTTATCTTTTATCCCGGAGAACACCATTATGTCTTCTGTGTTCAGTATCACAAAATCAACGCCATAATCATTATCTTTAAGGACAGACAGGTTACCCCAGTTATCTCCGGCATCTTTCATTATGTCATTTAAGCGTAAAATCTGTTCGCTTTTCACAGAATAGGCATTCTTATCCTGACCGGAAATAACAGCAAAACCTATGACTGCCAGAAAAAATACAATTCCAAGAACGAGAACTGTTCTATAATAATTCTTCATAGGCCTCCATCATGTATCCGACACCCCATACGGTTTTTATAAGCTTAGGTTCTTTCGGATCGTCCTCTATTTTCTCTCTCAGATGTCTAACATGGACAGCAAGTGTACCCTCACCTATAAATTCATCATCCCATACGTCTTTTAGCAGCTCATCCTTTGTTACAACCCTCCCGCAATTATCAGCAAGATACTTAAGCAGCTTGTACTCCATAGCCTTTAGGCTGACGGGCTCATTGCCGTTTTTTACTTTATGTGAAGCGGTGTCTATGCTTATGGTTTTTGTGAGCCTCAAGACAGAATCCTGTGTGTTTTTGTTCAAGGGATCAGATGCATTATCGGCAGAATCCGTACTGTGATTTAACCGGAGCGCTGCCTCTTTTGATTTTTCGTATCGTGCCAGAATAGCTTTTACTTTTGCAAGGAGTATATTTAGCGTGAAGGGTTTTTTTATGTAATCATCCCCACCGATATTCAGGGCTATCAGCACATCATCATCACTTGTCCTGGCGCTTACAAAAAGTATTGGCATATCATAGTTCTCTCTGACCTTACGGCACAGGTCAAAGCCTGATTTATCTCCGAGATTGATATCAAGCAGAAGCAGTGAAACCAGATGAGCATCAAGGAACTTTACGGCATCGTCGAAGCTTGTAACATATGCCGTGTTTACTTCAAACATGTTGAAAAATTCCGCTGTAGACTGGGCTATCACCTCATCATCATCCACTATCAGCACGCTAACCTTTTCTGTTTCCATCTTTTTCTCCTGTCAAAATCACCTGTTTTTCCTTCTGTCAAGTTCGGAATGATTTTTATAGAACTCCTGCTTTGCCTTGTACATGCTTTCATCGGCTTTGATATACAGATCCTTGGAAGATATCCCCTGTTGGTTCATACAGTAGCCTATGGAACATCTGTATTTTGTTTTTTCTACCCTTTTGTATATATCTGAAACCAGAGCTTTTACTGCCTCTTCATTACAGTTCCTGCATATGATGGCAAATTCATCTCCGCCTATACGGTATACACGCTGTCCAAAGCCGGCAGCCTGCTTGAAGCAGGACCCCAGAGTTTTTAGTGCAGTATCACCGGCCTCATGTCCCTCGCTGTCATTCAGTCTTTTTAATCCATTCATATCAAGCAGTATAAGTGCCGAAATATCTCCGGGCTTTTCAAAATCCGCGTAATATGACTGTCGGTTCAGCAAGTCTGTCATAGGGTCTTTTTTGGACAACTGCTGTACTATAAATACATAATACACGAAAACACTGATCGATATAGTGGTCGTAAACCATTTTTCAAAGCCTTCACCTTGTATTAACGGCATCACAAAGGCCAACACTCCTGAAAAAACTATGAACAATATAGGAAGTATATCTTCAAACTGTTTGTTGGTTCGAACAAACACATAAATGAACAGGAACAGGAAATAACCTCCGCATATGATAAACGGCAAGTAACCCAAAGGACCTCTTTTAAAATTATTGGTTACTTGGAAAAAGTCAAAAACCACCCCTGTGAAAATCGATATTATACAAAGAGCTGTGTTAAGCGCTGCAGGAATCAAAATATATTTTTTCTTTAAATGCAGGAAAGTTATGCTGATCTGTGCCAGCATCACTGACGGTATGATATATTTGGCAGCTGTCAGGATCCTTCTCCAGTAAGAAAATGTCGGCTGGTTTCCCAAGTATACTTCAATATATTCTACTATCGACAGTAACAGAATATACAGTATTATCGATGTCAGGTTTAAAACCATTCTCCTGGACAAATGAACTGTAGTACGTATAAGTATGAACATGGCTGCAAGTAAAAGAACCAGAGCCAGATAGTCATCGATAAAATCCAATAAAGACATCGGGAACCTCCAAAATGCGCAAACACAAATGATTTATTATTTTACCAGAAATAAGGTCCTTCGTCAATTGACTAATTTCAAAAAAACCCGGATGGCTTGGTAAACTATATATATTCGGGTTACATTAAAGAAAGGGTATAATATGAAATCCTTGAATGAAGTAAAAGAAAAATGCTCAGGTGCTCTAAAGTTGATTTAGGGCACCTGAGTTTTTAAAACTTAATTCCTTTAATAACATCAAGAATTTTCTTGATAGTTGCTGTGTGAAGATATGCTGGATTTAGCCGGATTTTACTATATTGAAGATAGGTATTTTGAGACTGACTTATGAGGGTCGCGGTGTAAAACTGTTCCCAACTCATAAATTCCTTGCTGTCTGCGTAATCCTCGGTATGTGCGAGCATATCCGCAACCTTTGATTTGTCTATAAGCCCTGTCTTTAAGATGATCCATTCGAATGATTCGGGCAAATAGAGGTGTACATTTTGTTTGTTTTTTATGTTCTGAAATATTCGGTTCATATGAGCTCCGAATGCAGCTCCGTCAGCTATGATACAGGTTTCTTCTGAATTGACAGAGGATAAAAGCTTAAATATATTGGCATTCCCCTCAGCACTGATACATTCTAAATTGTGTTGTTTGCATATTTCATTGAAGAACTGATATCCGGAATTGGAATCTTCTGTGATGATTTTTTCTGGAGTAATAGGGTAGCTGTCTTCATGTGAATAAATATGATATAACTCCTGATATACGCGTCTGGTATTCTGATATTTACCTGAGGAATGCATCCCGTATATTTCGTCTACACTTATAGGGAGAAGATATAGGTTTTCTCGCGTGATGATTACGAAATAATTATCAGAATTTTTGACAGCGTGGGCAAATTCTTCTGTTTGGACGAAGGTGTTTTCTTCATCGGTAAAGAAGATGACACCCGAATAATTTGATAGTATAAGCTTCCAATCCCTTCCCTCGAGAATTTTGCATGGTACATCTGAGGATACGGAGATTCCACTACCGTCACCTAAAGAGTCATGTGTTCTAAGCATATCTATCAGGGTTGTCTTTCCGGTAGCACTGTCTCCCTGAATAATGGTGATGTTCCTTTTTATCTCAAATTCATAATGTAGATTTTTATTCTGTACAACTATTTTATGTTTGCCTTTCATAGTAGCCTCGATGTATAAGATAATGAAGAAAAACACAGGAACACTGATTAAACATAGTTTCCTGCGATATTGGCAAATTCTGACATGTTGTGGACTATATCACCGGAATTTAGAATTTTGGCTTCGAAAGGGGTCTCTCCAAAATCCATTACATGTCTTAGATTTATAGTCAGATCCTTATCACCTGCAATCTTAAGTATCCATTTGGCACAGTTATCTCCACAGGCTGAAGCATTGAACACTTTTCCTGACGTGTCAAACTTTAGCAGTATAAGGGTTTTGACACCGCCGGACAGTTCTTTGATCGAAATAGGACCGAGGACAGGACTGTCAATCAAATGGGGACCTATAACTTTAGATTTGTCAATATCTGAGATCATTTCAACTGAAATGGGGGCTGTTATCCATTCATCTTCGTATTGGTTGTCAAAGTATACGGGTGGATGATATATTGCATCCGGCATATTTCCTAAAAATATATTTAACATGGTAGGTACTCCCTAAAACGTATATATATTTATCATAGTATCAGATTATACTGCGTCAGTCAATCTTGAATTCCATTTTTTAGGCATAATTATAGGCTTTTATGGCCCCAATTAATAATTTGATAAGAATTTAATAATAGTTTGACAAAGAAGTATTTTTCAAAACCATATATACTACAATCAAAATGATAAAATACGGATGTAGTATATATGGTTATTTATTTGGAGGCAGATATGAAAAACAGCAAAAGCATACTTAGAACAGAAAAACTTTGTAAGTCGTTTTCAAACGGCGGAAGGCAGCAGCACGTGATCAAGAATCTGGACCTGGAAATCAGGGAAGGAGACTTCACCATCATCATGGGGGCATCGGGATCGGGTAAATCCACCCTGCTCTATGCATTATCAGGAATGGATAAGCCTTCCATGGGCAAGGTCTTCTTTGCAGATAAGGAAATACAGGATTTCTCAAATGATGAGCTGGCGGTGTTCAGACGCGGAAACTGTGGATTTGTATTCCAGAGTATATACCTGTTGGAGAATCAGACAGTACTCGATAACGTACTTACCGGAGCACTGATAGTTCAGAAGAACAGTCCGGAGCTTGTCAAAAAAGCAAAGGAGCTGCTCACAAAATCAGGCATAAAAGAGGAAATGTGGAAGAAATATCCCAACCAGCTTTCAGGCGGTGAGGCACAGCGTGTCGGAATAGTGAGAGCTGTGATCAATGATCCGAAGATACTGTTTGCGGACGAACCGACCGGTCAGCTGAACTCAGCCTCGGGATCGGATGTACTGGATATATTTTCTGAAGTTCACAAGAACGGACAGAGCATAGTGATGGTAACACATGACTTAAAGACTGCTCTCCGTGGAACCAGAGTCCTTTACTTAAGGGACGGAGGCGTGGTCGGAGACTTTGAGATGAAGCCTTATGGTGAGGATGATATAAAGGAACGCAGAAGCAAACTAACAGCGTTTCTGGAGGATATGGGCTGGTAATCAATCAGAATAACATTTATTGGGCAAAATACGTAATCGAAAATGGTAAAACAAGAGGAAATAAAATGAAAATACTAAGATTATCATTATTCAATTTAAAAAAGAACAAAAAAGAGGCTCTGGCTATAGCATTCCTTACACTGGTCACTACACTTATGCTGGGTATATTCATAGCTAACAATTCGAAGAGCAGCAAGGTATTTGATGAGAGTTTTACGGTTTCCGGATCTGTCAGTGAATTGATTATCTTTGAGGAATCGGGTTACAGAGATACCTATTTAAAGATCCTTGAAGATGAATATAATCCCCAAAATCTAAAAGAGATAAAGACTCTCTTTGTACCTTCGACAGATGTTATAGAATATGATGGAAATGCCATTTCATATAACATGTTGTTTATTACCGAAAAAAATGAGCGTAAGTTAGAAAACTTTACTAAGAGAAACTGCCTCACAGCTGAGGAGATAAGCAATGTAGCTCATCCGATATGGCTTCCACAGTTCTTTGAAATAAATACCGGATATAAATTAAAAGATGAATTCACCGTGCTGAAATCCGGGAAAGAGTATCCTTTTGAGGTGGTTGGTTTTTATGAAACAGGCCTGGCTGCGAATGACGGGTATGGTTATAAAACCATTATATCGGAGGAGGACTATGAGCTCTTTACACAGTTATTCACCGGCATGATGGCGAGTGAATACAGAGGCCTGGCTTTTGATTATGGTGATAATGAAAAAGACTTCCCCTACAATGAATATCTTGAAAAATGTGAAGAAAAATCAGGTGAGAACGCAAAAAATATCAGCTATTTTTTTAGCAAGAGCCGTGAAAAAAAAGCGGAAACACAATATGTTGATCTGTTCCTGCTTCTGACCGTATTTATTTCGATAGTTACAATGATTGCAGCCATGTTCATGATAAGGCATAAGATAAGCAACGATATCGAAGACCAGATGCAGCAGATAGGCGTACTCGAAGCGCTGGGATACAGGTCGGGGGAGATATCATTGTCGTACCTTTTGGAATATGTCATCTCAGGCGGGATAGGAGCTATACTGGGAGTGCTTACAGCTATACTCCTCACACCGGCACAGAACGGTGTCATAAGGTCTATGATGGGACGTGATATCGAAGGCCGTCCGGAGATTTTGAAGCTTATAATTGTAGCAATAGCCGTAGTTATCATTGTTACCGTATTTGCATTGATAAAAGCAAGATCCATTAAGAAATATCCCCCTGTCATAGCCTTCAGAAAAGGCATAAAGACGCATAATTTTAAGAAGAATGTCCTGCCTCTTGAAAAATCAAAAGGAAATATCAACTTTAGACTTGCCATGAAGGGTTTAATGCAGGAGATGAAGGGGAACATCGGCATTGCCATATGCATCATTGCCACCGGAATAGCATTGCTTTTTGCGCTCATGACATTCGGATTTTTCAAGAACGGGACCGATGGACTTATGTCCATGATGGGAATTGATGTTGAACCCGTAGTCGTATTACTTGCAAACGGGGTGGACCCTTATGAGACAGCTGCCAGGATACAGGAAAATCCCGAAGTTGAAAAGGCACTTGTTTCATACGACTTTAAGAAGCTTACGGTATCAGGATCGGATGATGCCGGGTCACTCGTAATATATGATGACTTTAAGGATGCGGAGCAGTTTGCTCCTTTCGAAGGCAGATTCCCGGAGCATGATAATGAAGTGGCGATAGCAGTAAAAAGAGCAGATTACGAAGGCCGTGCCATAGGTGACAGTCTGATCTTAGAGCATAACGGGATCAAAAAATCCTATATCATCACCGGAACAGTCAGCTCCTTGTATAACGGCGGATCAGCTATATACATGACATCGGAAGCGTACAGAAGAATTGATATAAATGCCCGCCCGAATGTAGTAAATATATACTTAAAAGACGGAGTTGATCCGGAAAAATATGAAAAGACGCTCTCGGAAAACTATGGTGGAAGCGCAAAAGATAAGGTGAATGCAGGAGCGGTAGAAGGCACATTGGAAGAGAAAATAAGTGCTAAGGCAGAAGAAAAAATAGCTACGCTTCTTACCCAGTATGGTGTAACATCCGTAGATTACGCAGTTCGTATCGGTGATCAGCTCATAACAGGAAACAGCAGAAACTTTATAATAAAAGAAGTAAGATCCTGGAGAGGCATGATCAAATCCCAGATGGAACCCATAGCCGACGCTACCAGAGCCGGAACCCTGGGTGCAGCCGTACTTGTAATCTTTATAGTGTTCATGATACTGATTATTATCTCAGCATCCAATGTCAAGAGACAGAGAAAGAATCTTGGAATCATGAAGAGTCTGGGATATTCTTCCAAGGACTTAAGACGCCAGATGGCTCTCAAGGTAATGCCGGTTATGATAGTCTCAATGATTATAGCTTCCGTTGCAGCCATATATGTTAATAAGGTGTTCTGGTCGGTAATGTTTGCGACGATCGCTACCACGGATATAGTACTTATCATCGGTGTAGATATCGCCATGATAATTCTGGCATACATCATGACTTACATCGGTGCCGGCAAGATAAAGAAGATATCCGTGACTGAGCTGATGACAGAGTAATCAATCAAAGAAAGGATACGAAAATGAAACGGAAAATCAATAAACGGATACTTATTCCGGTAGCTGCAATGATCATTACATTATCGACAGCATTTTTAGCCGGATATGGTATGTTTAATAGATTGTTTGAAAACACTCGGGTAAACGGAGCCGAGAATACAAACGGGAATGAGACATCAGATAATGCAGAGGCATCATCAAAGACCGAAACTTATGTGAATGGCTGGGATGAGGCTCCGGTTTACTGTGTGGGCTCTGTAAGTAAAGTATACTCGACAACTGCGGTTATGCAGCTGGTAGATGCCGGGAAGGTAGAACTTGACAGACCGGTTACTGATTATCTTCCTGATTTTAAGATGGCAGATGAAAGATATAAGGATATTACTGTACGCATGCTTATGGATCACACATCCGGAATAATGGGTACTACCATGGTGGGGGATTTCCTGTTTTCGGATGCGGATACCTACCACCATGACAATCTACTGGAGCTTCTATCGTCGCAGAGACTGAAGGCCGATCCGGGTAGTTACGCGGCATATTGTAATGACGGATTTGACCTGTTGGAACTTATAGTTGAAAAGATTAGTGGTATGTCTTACACCGAATATATACAGGAAAATCTGGCAAAAAAAACGGGAGGGACCGAAACAGGCACCGGTATGACTGCTGCTAACGAAAAAGGACTGGTTGCAGAATTCTCAGCAAACAATCTTCATTACGAAAATGAATCGGTAATGTGCCTCGGAGCAGGTGGTGTTTATGCGACAGCCGAAGATATAGCAAATTTCGGAACATGTTTTTTTGCCGGAAACGAAGCGATTCTTTCGGAAAATTCAAAAAATGAAATGGCGGTCAGTGTGAGTGATGATGAATACAGGGACGGCAGCGGACTGGGATGGGACTATGTAAATATGCCCAGATATGATGCTGCGGGAGTAAAGTTCCTGGCGAAAGGCGGCGATGTAGGATTTAATCACGCATTTTTAGGAGTGGCGCCTGAAGAAAATATAAGCATCGCGGTGCTTTCCAACGGTGGTTCCAGCTCCTACAACGGAACTCTGGCTATGGATATTCTCGATATAATACTTGCCGACAGAGGTATAGAGGTAAAAGACTCTGAGCAGGCAGAAATAAAAGTAACAGATGAGATACCGGCTTCCTATGATGAATATGCCGGCTTATATACCTCAGGTAATCTTGGGGACGGTGGAGCTGTCGTAAATATTATATCTTTCCCTGATCATAAATATATGCATGTAACCACGGTCACTCCTTTTTATGCAGATGAATCCGACTATATGCTGACAGAGGATGGATCTTTTGCGGAACTTGCATATAAAATTGAAAACGGAAATATCAGTGATGCCCGTGTTGCGAAGAACCCTGTAGTATTGAAATTTTTAAAGGATGATACCGGAAAGATATATTTTGCTATAGATTATACGAATACAATAGTTGGTTTAGGTCAGCTTGAACGCAAAGAATACGTCGGGGAAAAGATGGAAGCCAATCCTATAAGCGAAGATGTTAGGAAAAGCTGGCAGGCTGTCTCCGGAAAGAATTTTATGATGTACAACGATCTGTGGTCATCGACATGGTATGAGGCTCCTAAAGCAAATGTGTATACAATGGATATTGCAGATGGGTACCTGTATGTTAATCTGAGCGGATTCCCGAGGCTCCTTAAGATAGTAGACAGCACGACAGCGGTAGCATTCCAGTCCATCCCTTCAAGCGCAAACAGGGATCTGATGGATATAAAGCTGGTTCGCAGTGAGAAGGGATTGATACTTGAGACGAGCGCCGGACTCAACTGTATATCGGTTGATGACATCCCGGAATTTACTGCTGATATAAAAACTGTCAATCTGAAAACAATGGAGGCTTCGTGGTTCAGGATAGGCTCAGACGTGGCAGAATCAAGTCTTGAGATAGACAGACATGAAAATAGTGCTATATATGTGTATAATAAATATGGAGAAGAAGTTTATAACACACATATAGTTGATGCATCTTCTGTTATACCGCTTCCCAAGGATGGATATATAGTATTTTTGGGAAAAACAGGGGACAGTGTTTCTCTGACACAGGATTAACCTGTGTGAATGTTTTGTTCGTTAACAGTTTAGTAAGTAAAAAAGATCGACCCCGGTGAGGTCGATCTTTTAATATAATACAGACAGCTTTATATTAACAAGCGATATTAAAAGGAATAGCCTTATCAGGATTGTTGATGTCGGTCTTGCCGCTTGAAACAATGGCCTTGGTCAGCATCTGGTAATTTTCGTTTCTGGACTGGATTCTGTCCATGGCAGCTTTGATGTAACGTCTGTTTGCTATTACATTGATGATTGATCTGAATAAGGATGTATGATTCAGCATCTTGTCAAGGGCTGCGTAATCCTCCTCGCAGATCATTCCCTCTGCAAAACTCTGGATTTCTACATTCTCCATTCCGTGAGCTTTCATCTCATCAAGAACTGCATGAGCTCTCTCTACGTCATAAAGAACTGCATAATCAAAATGTGCAAATTCAGGCTTTGAATACTTCTTGTCAAGGTAGTACCCTGTAAAGTATGCTCCGGTGTCAGTAAGTCTGATGGCGTACATTGAGTTGTTAACGCTTTTTCTGTTTACCCATGTCTCAGGCTTTTCATATTTCTTAAGTAACATTGATATCTCCCCCTTGTGTTCCCGGGGTTCTTCATCGTCCCCGGACTTTGATTTGTTGATCGATTTGTTTTAACGATGCAGATTATAACGCGTATTTTTTGAAAAATCAAGATGTCCAATTGTTGATTTTTACCAAATTGACAGCGCAAAATTTGTGCAAGATGTACAAAACGGGATTGCTGTTTTCAAAAATATGCCAAAATCGGGCCAATATTTTGTGTATATTGTGCAATCAATTTACACAATCGAATTAACGTGTTATCTGACTAAAGTGACTCGCAGAGTTTAACACAGCATAATACATTGAAAAAATAAGATAATAAGAGTATAATCATAAAAAACATATAAAGGAGAAGAGTGCTATGTATAATTTCAAGTATTTTACACCCACAAAAGTAATATTTGGCAAGGATACCGAACTGCAGGTGGCAGACCTCATAAAGGAATTCGGAGGGAAAAAGGTCCTCATCCACTATGGGGGAGGAAGTGTAGTGCGTTCAGGCTTGCTTAAAAAAGTGACCGATATCCTGGACGGGGCAGGAATATCCTATGTTTCACTCGGCGGGGCAGTTCCGAATCCTCATCTGGGACTTGTATATGAAGGAATAGAGTTATGCAAGAAGGAAGGTGTTGATTTCCTGCTTGCAGTGGGAGGCGGAAGCGCCATAGATTCAGCAAAAGCCATCGGATATGGTGTAGCAAACGAAGGCGATGTATGGGATTTCTATGATTACAAGAGAAAAGCGGAAGGATGTCTTCCTCTCGGAGTCATCCTGACCATAGCTGCTACGGGAAGTGAGATGAGCGATTCTTCAGTTATCACAAAAGAAGAAGGACTCGTTAAGCGTGGATATAGCAGTGATTACGCTAGACCTAAGTTTGCCATAATGAATCCGGAACTTACCATGACACTGCCTGACTATCAGACAGCATGCGGATGCACGGATATCATGATGCATACGATGGAGAGATATTTTACGAACGGCGGGAATATGGAAATCACGGATTCAATCGCAGAAGGACTATTACGTACCGTTATGACAAACGCAAAGATACTCGCAAAGAATCCTCAGGATTACGATGCAAGAGCTGAGGTTATGTGGGCAGGAAGCCTGGCACACAACGGCCTTACGGGATGCGGAAGCAGCGGTGGTGACTGGATGACACATAAACTTGAACATGAGCTTGGCGGACTGTATGATGTTGCCCACGGTGCCGGACTGGCTGCTATATGGGGAAGCTGGGCAAGATATGTATATAAGGAGTGCCTGCCCAGATTCAAGAGATTTGCTGTCAACGTAATGGGAGTTGAAGCAAAGGGCTCGGATGAAGAGATAGCACTGAAGGGTATAGAAGCTATAGAGGACTTCTATCGTGAGATCAAGATGCCTACAAACTTAAGAGAACTTGGTGTAAAGGCTACAGATGAAGACCTCATTACCATGGCTCATAAATGCGCGGTAGGTGTTGGCGGAGCCATGGGATCGGCAAAGCTTCTGCACGAGGAAGATATGCTCGCTATCTATAGGGCAAGTATGTAAAAGCCATAATAATACTTTAAGCATATTTAGGTCCATGGGTAAAAGTTATGTGTTATAAATAATGTTGAAATATGTAGTTACAACAAAACGAAGGGATTAATGACAAGAGATATCCCGGGGACGGAGATTAGTTGTGAGAGTTTTAGTTATAAGTGATTCACACGGAAAGACAGAGAATGTTGATCTGATAAGAGAAAGAGAAGGAAAATTCGATCTGATCCTGCACTGCGGTGACGGGACCGAAGATTTTGATTACTTTGCGGATCGTTTTAACTGCAGGGTGAACGGAGTGAGAGGAAACTGTGATGTGTTTTCACGGGAGTTTCCGGCCCAGAATCTCAATATAGAAGGGAAGGCGGTCCATATTGAACACGGTCAGAGATTACCCTATTTTGATGACCGGGCGCTTATGGACTATGCTGAGGGTAACGGATACGATGTGGTTTTTTACGGGCATACCCATGTACAGAAACTGTTAAATAAAGATGGAAAATGGGTCATAAACCCGGGAAGCATATCAAGACCCCGCGACGGAGCCCCGTCCTATGTGGTGATGAAGACCGACGGAAAAGGCGGATTTGAATTTGAAGCAAAAAGACTTTGAAGGCAGGAGTGTGAATATATGAAGATAGTTTTTTTAGACAGAAAAACAATAGGTGAGGACCTTGATCTTTCAGGATTTGACAGGCTGGGAGAAGTAGTGATGTACGATTTTTCCGACCCGTCCGAAGTTCCGGACAGAGTCAGGGATGCGGATATCATAGTACTGAATAAAACCAGGATAGATGAGAATACCATAGGTACAGCAGAAAAGCTGAAACTCGTATGTGTAACCGCGACCGGTACAAACAACCTGGACAAAGAGTATCTGGCAAAAAAAGGAATAGAATGGAGAAACGTTGCCGGATATTCTACGGAGACGGTAGCTCAGCACACTTTTGCATTGCTGTTTTACCTGTTTGAGCATTTACCCTACTATGATGAGTATGTAAAAAGCGGGAAATATGCAGGGGATAAGTTGTTTACACATTTTTCCAGGAATTTTCACGAGCTTAACGGTAAAACCTGGGGCATCATAGGCCTTGGGGCTATCGGTCACAGGGTAGCGGAGATCGCTACAGCTTTTGGATGCAATGTTCAGTATTATTCGACTTCAGGGAAAAACCATGATGACCTGATCAAAGAAGTAAGCTTCAATGAGCTGTTGTCAACTTCGGATATAGTGTCAATTCATGCGCCCTTAAACAGCGATACCGAGAATCTTATAAATTCAGAAGCGCTCGGTAAAATGAAAAATACAGCCATACTTCTGAATCTTGGACGCGGGCCGATAATAAATGAAGAAGATCTGTGTGCGGCACTTGATGCGGGAACTATAGCAGGGGCGGGACTGGATGTTTTGTCTGTCGAGCCTATGAGGAAGGACAGTCCGTTCCTGAAACTCAAAGATCCTGAGAAGGTATTTATCACACCTCATATCGCATGGGCTTCCGTTGAAGCACGCAGAAGACTGATGGCTATCATAGAAAAACAGATAGAGGAGTGGAACGGGAAGTAATCCGCGGGTATGAGTATTTTTGAAGAGATTAGTAAGAAGTTCTGTTTACCCAATGCGTGGAACGATTGGGTAAAATACAGAGACAGTCTGACAAATCTTATAATCGGATATGGCAGGAAGACTGATTCAAAAACCGTTTCAATAATAGGAGCCGGCAGATGCAATGATGTGTATCTTAGTCGACTTACGGAGCATTTTGAAAAAATAGTCCTTTTTGATTATGATTTTGACAGTATGAAAGAAGCTATTGTGTCATGCGGACCGGAAGGCAGATCACGTGACAGGGTTGAAATACGTGTTTCTTCGCTTACAGGGCTAAAAAAGGAAGATCTTGAGAACTTTTTTGAAAAAGTTATGATGCGTACACGCGGGTTGGGAAGTGATCTGACATTCGAAAAACTGGAGACGATCCTTTCGGAAGAGATAGAAGCCCTAAAGCTTGTGATAACCGAATCTATGGGAAATCTTCATATGGTTCTTCCCAAAACTGATATCATGGTATGTAACGGGGTATTCAGCCAGCTGCTATCCACCATCTCATTCTTTCTAAGGTCGGTGATAGCTAGTGTGCCGGAATCGTTTGGAACCGATGGCGGAAGTGTAGTAAAAAAAATGGAGAAAAAGCTGCATGAAATCAATAATGAGATGATACCGGACATCGTTTCTTCAGTGGTCGGTGCTTCGAAAAAGGCAGCAGTGTTTGGAAATGAATACTTAGAAACAAGACCTGTGGAAGGTGCTCTCCAGTGTATAGATGCCATACGGAGATTAGGACGAAAGACTGAAGAATTTACAGGTATCTGGGATTTTAACAGAGCCGCAGGGGTCAGATATGAAATGCTCATACAGACAGTGTATGGAAAAACGTAAAATAAAAGACTGCTAATGTGTATATATTAAGATGGCTAAGATTTGATAGGGAGAAACGTATGATGAACGAGAACATAACAAAGCGTAACAATCTTTTATCACAGAAGGTGATAAAGGGACTTGAGTCAAGAAATATGACGGGATATTATGCAGAAACAAAGGAAGAGGCATTACGGATTGCCCTGGAGATTATTCCTAAAGGAAGTTCAGTGACTATGGGCGGGGCTATGAGTGCGCATGAGATAGGCCTGGTAGAAGCACTTAAATCTTCGGATTATAATTTTATAGACAGGGACAAGGCTGAAGATAAGAGAGCTGCGATGTTGGCCGCTTATGATGCCGATATATTCCTTTCGAGTGCGAACGCCATGACGGAAGACGGTATCATGATTAATGTTGACGGAAATGCCAACAGGGTTTCGGCTATTGCACAAGGACCCCGGAAGGTTTTATTTATAGTAGGGATGAATAAGGTATGCAAGGATCTTGATTCAGCCATGAAGAGAGCGAGAAATGTAGCAGCACCTATAAATGCTCAAAGATTTGGATTATCAACTCCCTGTACCCAGACCGGTTCGTGTATGGATTGCAAATCACCCGATACCATATGCTGTCAGATACTGATCACAAGGTTCTCGAGACATAAGGACAGGATACATGTGATCCTGGTAAACGATAATCTGGGATTTTAAGGTGTAGGCCATGGAATTAAAACATATAATAATACTGGTTTATCTCCTTATAATGAACATTGTCGGTATTGCAATCATGGGGATTGACAAGAGCAAAGCAAAACGCGGAGCATGGCGTATAAAGGAAGCCACACTGTTCGGAGTAAGCTTTATAGGCGGAAGTATCGGAACTTTGCTCGGGATGTATATGTTCAGGCACAAAACAAAGCATATATACTTTGTGATAGGAATGCCTTTGATCCTGATACTTCATATCGGACTGGGAGTATTGCTGTTCGTGAAGGGTGTTTTATAATATAGTTGGAGATACTGAGCAGCGTTTTTGTTGCTGGGGAAGCAATTATGTTGCTTTTGAAGCGACTTTACTTGGAGGGATGGAGAAAAATGCATTTTGTGGATGCAAAAGGACTGCTTTCAGGGAGCAGCGGGCATTTCGGTATGAATATATACCGGGGCTGCACTCATGGATGTATATACTGTGACAGCAGGAGCCTTTGTTACCAGTTTACGCATCAATTTGAGGATATAGAGGTAAAACAGAATGCACCGGAACTGCTTGACAAGGCACTTAGGTCCAAAAGAAAGAAGGGCATGATAGGAACCGGAGCCATGTCCGATCCTTATATGCATTGCGAGGATGAATTGGGGCTCACCCGGAAATGTCTGGAGATTATCAGGAAATACGGTTTTGGTGTTGCTATACAGACAAAATCAGACAGGATACTCAGGGATATCGACCTGCTTGATGAAATAAATAAAGAAACAAAATGCGTAGTTCAGATGACGCTTACTACGTATGATGATGCTTTATGCGGGATATTGGAACCTAATGTATGTAATACCCGGAGACGCATAGAAGTGCTCAAAAAGATGCAGGACAGGGGCATCCCTACCGTTGTGTGGCTTTCACCGATTCTTCCGTATATAAACGACACTGAAGAAAACATCACCGCCATACTTAATGAGTGCGTGAGGGTTGGCGTGAAAGGCATCATATGTTTTGGTATGGGGCTTACCCTGCGAGACGGGGACAGAGAGTATTATTATGCCGCACTTGATAAGCATTTCCCGGGGCTGAAGGAAAGATATATCAGAGAGTTTGGAAATGCATACGAGATACCCAGCCCCAACACGAAAAACCTTTACAGGATTTTTTATGAAATTTGCAGGAAAAGCGGAATGATGTCGACACCCGATGAGTGCTTCGGTTTTATGTACGAATTCCCGGAAAAGTATAAGCAGATGAGTTTATTTGATCCGGAATGAAGATCACGACAAATTTGTAGAAATGTGGAGATATATAAAACAATGATTACCGAGAAAGATATAAAAAGAATAAATGAACTGCATCATAAATCTAAAAATGAAGGTCTGACAGAAGAAGAAAAAGCTGAACAGCAGGAACTCAGAAAGGCTTATATAGAGGCTATGCGCGGCCATGTTCGTAACCATCTGGAAAATGTCGTGATACAGCGTCCGGACGGGAGCAGAGAGAAGCTTACCAGAAAACCGAAACAGGTATGATAAAATATTTATAAAAAACAGGTTGACAATTATCTAAATAATGAGTATAATCAAAAATGTCGTTGATATCTGATGTGTAACGTTTTAGAAAAAAACGTCGGATACATCAATAAGGAAAGAAAATTCCAGAAAGGGAGGTAACATCAATGAGTATTATTATTAGAAACATTATCAAGAAGAATATCAAAAGTATTACCTCCTGGGGCGGTGTATATTAATAGTTTTGAGTCGTGCGCTATAGGTTTACTATGGCCTGAAGATGATCATGAATTATTATACCCTGGTACCGGAAGGTATCGGGGTATTTTTGTATTCAATCAGAGGGACGGTTCTCTGATTGAACATTACCCCGGGAGACTGGAACACTGATCAAGCCTTCGCTTTGAGGGAAGGTAGCATGAAGTGCCGGATGAGGTGAACATCATCATCCCATGAAATAAAACCATGTTCTCTTACTGCTCCAAGAAGCGTTCCATAACACGCAAACAGCTTCAAGGAATACTTATCACAGATATCCTTTATATCGTCAAGAATTTCAAGATAAGCAGTCCATGACCGTTTCATGACTTCATTGATCGTGAATCCGTTTCTTTCTTCCTGCTTAAGATAATCCGCAGGAATCTTATGTTTTATCATACAGATCAATCCTTTGTAAAAATCCTAAAGTTCAAATGCAGCTATTATCTAAATCCATATTATCAAATGTATTCAATGCTATTCCTGCAGATCTTTCTTCATTTTTGAATGCGTCCGACGTAAGATATCTATGCATAATTTCAACCACTCTTTCAAACCTACAATCCCATGTATCATATCTTTTTGCTGTTTCATAACCTCTCTTTGCTATTATTTCCGCCTCTCGAGGATTATCAAGCAGCCATTTTACATCTGCCGCCATTTGGTCAGGATTATTAAGATCAAAAAACACAATATTGTATCCATCTACATAATGTTCATTTAGATACTCGCTTTTGTCTGTAACACACAAAGCACCATTCAGCATTGAGTCAAAGTTTTTTTCGCTGCATCCTTTCTTAAACCAAGGTATAAAGCATAACGATATCTTTGACCGTGTTATTTTTTCCATGATTTCTTCGCAATTCACCCTATTATGGATGTTAATATTTGAACTAAATGGATAATCTTCATCTTCCCAATCTTCTCCCCATATATCCACATGAACATTTAATACGTCTAATGCCTTTATACCTCTCAACTTAAACTGCCTTCTTACGTAAAGTTCAATATAACCGGCACACTTTATATTCAATAATGACAAGAATTCATCATCGATATTTTCATCATTCGCAACAAAATATCTTTCAATCGCATCTTCTGTAGACAAATCTGAGTCTGTAAACATATAATCTATCACTCTTCTGTAAAAATCAGCTCCTTTATCTTCAAAATAATCTATACAGGGAAATTGTGTAACTTTCAATCCACAAGAACCCATATACAGGACTTCTATATCTCTATCATAGTAATTTATACTTTTTCTGATATCTGTACCGCCATTTGGAGAAAAAAAGACATTTATTTTGGGATAGTATCTCCTAATGTATTCTTCATGGTTCCTATCCAACGTAAAAACATGCAGATCACAAGGTGGTTCTATCATCAAATCACTAAAATTTCTAGGGTGGTCTACGATAAAGTCAAAAACTGGAATCTTATGTTTTTTCCAGTAATTATTTCCGTCCGTATCATTTAACAGTACACCAATCCCGTTAAATGTAAACATAACCGTTCCCGGTCTTGAAGAGAATTCATCAAACAGTCTGTTATCAAATGTCTCTGTAATATTAGTATTAACTACATAATATTCAATATTATTCCTCTTCATGTAATCTATAAATCTTTCTATATAATATGTTGGTCCAACCAACATTCCCAAAAACACAATTACATTAAAACCTGACATTTATATCTACTCCTGCAATTTACTAAAATGATTTAATCAAAACGTCCTTGACAATATAACACCATAATTTTATCATGAAGTGAAACAAGTCATCAACTTATATATCAATCATACAAGCGATTCGAGAGATTGATTTTAAAGTTACAGAAGATAGAGTGGTCATCATGGAGATTGAAAACAAACTCAAATTATATATTGTATCCTCTGTTTATGATAAAAAACTGGTACACGAACTTCCATGTTCTTCCTATGAACATTTTATTCAGGCGGGAGCCGCCCTTACAGATAAGCGGATATGCCCTCTCAATGATATGGACGACTGCCCGGATCATATTTCCTACAGAAACAGGCGCTATTCCGAGGGAACTGCTATGTATTGGATTTGCAGGCATTTGGACACTGAATACGTAGGTATCGAACATTACAGAAGACGTTTTGCCCTGACCCAAAGCGATTACTCAAATCTGATCGACGATGGTTTTGACATAATTACAACTAAGCCTGTAAACATAGGAGAAGCCAACGGTCAGGATCTTTCAACGAGTATAGAAACCAATTATCGTCAGTTTCATTATTCTGCAGACTGGGATTTATTTATGGAAATTTTGAAAAGACACCACCCCGAAGACTATGAGCTAGCACTTAGTGCCTTTTCCGGCGCCATGTTCCATCCCTGCAACATGAATGTTTTCCGCAGGGAACTTTACCTTGAATACGGTGATTGGATTTTTCCCATGTGTGATGACTTCTATCGTCTAAGTCCCGAAAAGACCGATGTATACCAGCATAGAGATGTTGGTTATATCATGGAACGTCTATCTCACCTTTTTGTTATAAAAATGTTCAAAACAGGAAAAAAGATTTATGAAGCCCCTTTAGTTCAGTTTGAATCTGCATCCGAAGAGAACTCTTATACACCCGATATACGAAACGCAGAAGAAGTATTTGAAGCGTGTAACGACTATTTCCGAGCAGGGTATATTACAAAAGCACTCGAACTGCTCTATTCCGCTATGCAGACAGACACGGCATCTAATGAAAGGCTCAATTTATTATCCCGCGTATTCACTGCTTATCTGAATGAACAAAGTGAACTGCATCAAACAATGTTTGAATACCTGCCTCCTCAGTTCCGAAGTGATCTTAATATACTTACACAGATATGGCATGGTTTTGAACAGGCAGTAAGTGTATATCAATCCACGGCCAGTGAAGATGCCCTTGATAAGCTTACACAATACATTGAACTTACAGGCTTTAGCAAATCAGCTTTAAAAACTGTGCTTATAAACCACACATAATTGATCACTCGTTTCCCAGATAATATCTCGCCATGGCGAGATCACTAAGCTCGTCTATATCAACCGAATGACTCTTTTCCATTACAAACGGAATTTCATTATCATTAAGGCTTGTACTTTCATTGATCCCGTCTACTGCATTGATATATATGCATCCATTCACTCTGTAGAACTTGGGCATATCCTGTCTGCGGCACGTACCGGATACATTTAAGAGAGGCCTCAACCTACCGGCTTCGATTGTTCTGACCAAAACAGGATTGTCATCTACTTCGTTAACCGAAACCAGTGACCTGTATCCATTATCGCAATATACCTCTATCGCATGATCGATATCCTGTGTTGTTCTCAATGGCTCTGTCGGTTGAAGAAGGATAAGATCAGAGAATGTCTCGCCCTTTTCCTTTAAAGCCTTTATAGCATGTATCACGGTATCTTCTGTCTTCGCTGTATCAGATGCCAATTCTGCCGGTCTCATGAAAGGAACTTCAGCTCCACATTCCAAAGCCACCTTTGCTATCTCTTCATCATCGGTCGAAACAAGAACATAATCTATATATTTGCTGTCAAGAGCCGCCTTGATCGTATAACTTATAAGAGGTTTTCCACACAAATCTATTATATTTTTATGCGGGATTCCTTTGCTCCCGCCTCTTGCGGGGATCACTGCCAATATCTTTCTGTTTTCAAACATATCAAATCACCTTTGATCTATAAATACCTTTTGTATATCCATTGCCCATATCTTATCATCCCGGATTATCTTCATAAACATTTCAGTACTGTTTCCTTTTCCAAACTGATAACATGCCAGACGATAATCATCTACTTTTAACACAGCGTCCATAATCATCTTGGTATCTTCTTCAACATGTTGGATATTCCTATTCTTTTCCGAATAACGTCCCCTTTGCCTTGTACCCAGATCAATACACGGAATTGCATAAACACCGGTTTCTCTGATACCGGCACTTGAATTTCCTATCATAAAATCAGCATTTTTAAGCAGTGTCAGAAAATATTCGAATCTCAATGACGGAAATACACGGAAATGCTCATTCCCGATAAATCTGTCATACTCTCTTATGATAATATCCGAGCCCAGATCATTATTAGGGAAAACCACT